>NZ_JBMDIS010000038.1:0-62598 GCF_057808775.1 Pseudomonas sp. FG86
ATCATGCTCCAGCTTCAAATCAATAACCGTGTTGCACTCAGCTTCTGCAACCGCCGCGTGATAAGTAATTTAGGTGAAGCGGTCTTTGTCCGTGGTGGCAGTTTAGTATTTGCCATATGTGGAGGATCGTGAGGTGTCGACCAAGCCCCTTCGCATTATAAGTCTTTGCGCGGCCGACTGACTGGCCGACCCAGGCGAATCTCGGCACACAACCCGCCGCCCAGACGATTGCTCAAGGTCAGCGTCCCGCCAATCGCCACCACCAGTTGTTGCGCAATTGCCAACCCCAGCCCCGTGCCGCCGGTGCCACGATTGCGTGAGTTTTCCACCCGGTAAAACGGCTGCAGCACTTGCGTCAGTTCACCCTCGGCAATCCCGGGGCCGCGGTCCAGCACCTTGATCGACAGTTCGCCCGTCGCCGTAACGCCCACTTCCAGCTCGGCACTGCCGGCAAATTTCAGCGCGTTGTCCACCAGGTTGACCAACACGCGGCGCAGTGCGTGGGGGCGGGTGTCGAAGACCCGAGCGCTTCTGCCAGACAGGCTGACGTGCTTGTTCATGTCCTGATAGTCAAACACCAGGCTGTCGAGGAATGCGTCGAGGTTGATACGTGCACTGGCCTCGGTGGCGCCGTGCACGCTGCGCGCGTAGGCCACGCCTTCGCGCACCAGATGCTCCATTTCGCCGAGGTCGCTCCACAGTTTGTCGCGGTCGGTGGAGTCTTCCATGAGTTCGGCGCGCAGTTTCATGCGGGTGATGGGGGTTTGCAGGTCGTGGGAAATCGCCGCAAGGATCTGCATGCGTTCCTTGAGGTACTCGGCAATGCGTTGCTGCATGGCATTGAACGCGACCGCGGCGTGGGCGACTTCGGTGGGGCCGGTTTCGTCCAGGGGCGTCGGGTGGGCGTTCGGGTCGAGGGTTTCCACGGCGCGGGCCAGACGGGTCAGCGGGCGGATGGCCAGGCGCACGGCCGCCCAGGTACAGCCGAGCAGCAGCGCCAGTTGCAGGACCAGCACCACCGGCAACCAGTGAGCAACGGGCGGGGCGGCGGGGCGTACGTCGAGGGTGATCGGGTTGCCATCAGCCAGCGTCAGGTGCGCCTGAAAGTGTTTCTGTAGGCCGGGGATCGTGCGCAAGGTCAGGGTGTAATGCTCGCCCAGGGCATGCCTGATCGACGCGGCCGCCATTGGTATGTCATCGCTGTTCATCGGTTCGCCGCTTTCGCCGGCATTGAGCAGGTAGCGATAGTTCTGCCGGTCCAGGCGCGGCAGCCAGCTGGCGCGCTCATTGGCGGGCAGGCGGTCGAGGATTGCCACCGAGGTGGCCACATCGTTTTCCAGATTATCCAGCATCGTGGTGCGCGCGCTGATATAGCGCTCGTAGAACTGCGCACTGAAGGACAGGCCATGGGCACACACCAGGCTGACCAGAAAGATCAGCGACAACTGCGACGCCAGCGTGCGTGGCCAACCGAGGCGCCACTTCATTGTCCGGCCCCGAGGATTTCCACCGGCAGGGAGAACACATAACCCTCGCTGCGCACGGTCTTGATATAGGCCGGTTCGCGGGCATCATCCAGCAGGCGCTGGCGCAGGCGGCTGACCAGCAGGTCGATGGAGCGGTCGTATAGGTCCGCGTCGCGACCCTGGGTCAGGTTGAGCAACTGGTCGCGGTTGAGTACCCGTTGCGGGTGATCCAGGAACACGCGCAGCAGGCGATATTCCGCGCCGCTCAGGGCCACCTGGGTGTCGTCGGTATCGAGCAGATGGCGCGCGGTGGTGTCCAGGCGCCAGCGCCCGAAACGGATCAGGCGCCCGGTTTCGCTGACCACCAGGTTCGGCGGCAGCATGCGCGTGCGGCGCAGCACCGCGTTGATCCGGGCCAGCAGCTCGCGTGCGGCGAAGGGTTTGACCAGGTAATCATCCGCGCCCATTTCCAGGCCGATGATGCGGTCGGTTTCATCGTTGCGCGCGGTGAGCATCAGCACCGGCGTGCCCTTGTGCTTGCCGACCCGCAGTTCCCGGCACAGCTGCAAGCCATCGTCGCCGGGCATCATGATATCCAGCACGATCAGGTCCACCGGGGTGGTGTCGAGGAAGCTGCGCATCTGGCGACCGTCGCCGACCACGCTGGTGCGCATGCCGTTTTTCTTCAGGTAATGACCGAGCAGTTCGCGGATCTCCCGGTCGTCATCCACGATCAGGATGTGATCGACGTGGTCCATGCTGTTTTCCTCAGGCAGTCATTATTGCTGCGCAGTCTAGTCACTGCCCGGTGCCTTGCCTTGTGCCCTTTGTATGCCAGTGTATCTGGCGATAAGCAGATACACGGTGAGGCTAAAATACCGATACCGCGGGCTTTTTTCGACACAATCCGGATACCTCGCGCAGGCTCAATGGACGTCATCGAACACCTGCCGAGGACGCTGTGATGAAGACCCGGACCATCTGCTGTTTATTCGCGAGCCTGGCCCTGGCCGCTGCCTTATGTTACTTGCTGCCCAAAGCCGTCGACGCCGAGCCTTTCAGCCAGTCCAACCCGACCATGCCGTCCCTGGACGGTGCCGTGGCCTGGCTCAACTCAGCGCCGCTTGATGCGGCCGCGCTGAAGGGCAAAGTGGTGTTGGTGGATTTCTGGACCTACGACTGCATCAACTGCCAGCGCAGCTTGCCGTACGTGAACCAGTGGGCGAACAAGTACGCCAAGGACGGCCTGGTGGTGATCGGCGTGCACACCCCCGAGTACGACCACGAAAAAGTGCTGGATAACGTGCGTCAGCAGGTGAAGAAACTGGGGATCGGGTACCCGGTGGCTATCGATAACGACTTCAGGATCTGGCAGGCGTTCGACAACCAGGCCTGGCCGGCCCATTACTTCTTCGACGCCACCGGCAAAAGGCGCTACAGCCATTGGGGAGAGGGCCGTTATGACGAGCAGGAGCAGGTGATCCAGACACTGTTGGAGGAAGCCAGGGCGTTGCGTCCGGCTGCACCTGGCACGGCTGGGGCGCGTCACGCCTTGAGCAGCAGCGCCTCGAACAGCTGCCGCACCTGCGCTTCATCACTGTGGGCGACATTGAAGCGCATCGAGTCGCGATGGGCCGGGTCGTAGCCGAACAGTGCGCCGGGCGCCAGCACCATGCCTTGCTTCAATGCGACCTGGGCCAAGCGCTCGCCGTCCACACCGGCGGGCAGGCGCGCCCAGATGAACATCCCGCCTTCATACCCCATCGGCAGTTCACAGCCACACCGCTTGAGCCATTGCTCCACGCGCCCACCGGCCTCCGTCAGGCGCTGCACCATGCGCTTGCGATGTTTGGCGTAGCTGCCTTCGCTGAGCATGCGGTAGACGATCTGCTCGAACAGCTCGGAGGTCACGCCGCCGCTCATCAACTTCATGTGGGTCAGGTTCGCCGCCAATTGTGGCGCCGCCACCACGTAGCTGACGCGGGTGTTGGCGCTGAGGATCTTGGAGAAGCCTGACAGGTAGGTGACCTGGTCGAGCCCGGCGAGGGCGGCCAGGCGGGGCGGCGGGTTGGGGTGAAGGTCGCCGTAGAGGTCATCCTCGATGATATGGCAGTGGTAGCGCTGGGTCAGTTGCAGCAGGCGAAACGCCTGGCCGGGGCTGAAGGAATGCCCGGTGGGGTTGTGCAGCACGCTGGTGGTCAGGTACAGGCTGGGGCGGTGCTCGGCCAGCAGCTGTTCGAGGGCGGCGAAGTCGAAACCGTCGGGACGACGTTGGATCGTCAACACCTTGACCCCGTGCAGGGCCAGGTTGGCGTGGAAGTTGAAGTAGCACGGTGCGTCCAGCAGCACCGTGTCGCCGGGGCGCGCGAGCAGGCGCATCAGCATGTCCAGGCCTTGCACGGTGTTGGGGGTGGTGATGATTTGCTCCACCGGTACCGACAAGCCTTCGCCGTGCAGCTTATGTTGCAGCGCCTGGCGCAACGGCAACAGCCCGGCCGGCGTGCCCAGCCCGGCGATACGCAGCGATGGCGCACGTACAACGCTGCGCATCGCCTGGCGAATCGCCTCGCTGTCCAGCCAGCTTTCCGGTAAGTGGCCGCCGCCGGGGCGCAGGTCGCTGCCGGCGCTGACCAAGGGCCGTCGCAACACACTGAGCAGGTCCTGGGGCAGCAGGTCGACCCAGGCCGCCGAGGCGGGGCGGGCGGTGTCCATCGCCACGAAGAAACCGCGGCCTTGGCTGGACGTCAGCAGGTTGCGCCCGCGCAGGCGATCCAGCGCTTCGTTGAGGGTGAATTTGCTGACGCCCAGGGTCTCGGTCAACTCACGTACCGACGGCAATTTGCTGCCGGGTGCCCATTCGCCTTGCTCGATGGACTGGCTGAACGCGTCGACAATCTGCTGCACCTTGGGGGTGCCGTCGACAAAAGCGATGGGGGTTACCAACATAAGGCTTCCTTGTCTTTGCCGGTCATTTTACCGGTGAAGTTCGGGCGAATTAGGCATTACTTTACCTGCCTTGCGCAATGCCGCTGTCCTAGACTGCGCGGCATCCGGCCCATCTGCGGCTGTCTGATCCCAGGAGCCAGGGCCATGACCAGCGCATTGACGCTATCTTCGTTTCTCTACTTTCTGTTGTTTTGCACCACCCTGACGTTCAGCCCAGGCCCCATGACCCTGTTGCTGCTGAGCCTGGGCTTGAAGGGCGGGTTGCGCAATTCGATCCCGGCGCAGGTCGGTGCCAGCGTGTCGTACCTGATCTCGATCCTGATCTTCGCCGTGGGGTTTTCCGAACTGATCAAGGGCAACCTGGCGATTACCCAGGGCATCCAGATTGTCGGCGTGGCCTATATCCTCTACCTGGCCTACAAGCAGTGGACCAGCAACGGCCTGCCAATCGACACCGCCGGCAGTGTCGAGGGCGCGCGCGGCCTGTTCGGCAAGGGCTTGCTGACGGGGTTTTCCAACCCCAAGACCCTCATTATGTTCAGCGCCGTGTTCCCACAATTCGCCGGGGCAGGGGAGCACCGCTCGACGACGGACATCGCCATCCTCGGGCTGACCTTCCTGCTGCTGCAATGTGCCAGCGGTTGCCTGTACTGCTATTTCGGCCAGCGCATCCGGCACGTGCTGGAAAACCCCCGGCGGCGGGTGTTGTTACAACGGGTCACGGCCGCGCTGTTGCTGGGGGTGGCGTTGATGCTGGCGCGGGGTTTTTCCCCGGCAGGGCTGTAAGCTTATAAGCGGTAGTGGCGTATTGCCGCCGCCCTGATAGACTCCAGGCATTCATATAGGATCATCAGAGCATGCCGGCCGCCGGAGGAAAGGGATTTCCGCTCGCTACACGCTTGTATAAATCCCGCACCCTGGGGCTGACGCTCGGCTTTGTGTGCGTGGCGTTTGGCATGTATCCAGTGAACCCGCCCCTATGGGTGTGGGTCTGGATGATCCTCAACGCCTTCGTATGGCCGCACCTGGCCTTTCAGTCCACATTGCGCGCGCCCCAGGCCCTGCGCAGTGAACGCCGCAACCTTCTGTTCGACTCCTTTTGCGGCGGCTTCTGGGTCGGTGCCATGCACTTCAACCCGCTGCCCAGCGTCACCACCCTGTCGATAATGACCATGAACAACGTCGCCATCGGCGGCCCGCGTTTCATGCTGATGGGCTGGGTGGCACAGGGGCTGGGGATTGGCGTATCACTGCTGATATTCACCCCCGCGTTCATTGCCTTGACCACGCCGGCACAGCTCTATGCGTGCCTGCCGATCCTCATGCTTTACCCGCTGGCCCTGGGCTGGATCTGCTACCGCCAGGCCTTGAACCTTGCACGGCATAAGCGTGAACTGCTGGCCCTGAGCCGCACCGACAGCTTGTCTGGCCTGCTCAACCACGGCGCCTGGAAGGACCATCTGGAAATCGAGTTTCAGCGCTGCCGGCGCGAGCAGCAGGGCGCGGCCATTGCGTTGATCGACATCGATCATTTCAAGGTGATCAACGATACCTACGGCCATGTCACTGGCGATATCGTCCTGCGCCAGCTCAGCAAGGTGCTGCGCCAGAACCTGCGTGTCGCCGACCTGGCCGGGCGCTACGGCGGTGATGAGTTCTGCGTGATCCTGCCGGGCATGCCGCTCAACCGTGCCACCGAAGTGATGGACGCCCTGCGTGATCGCTTCAACGCGCTGGCCTACGCCCAGGACCCGACCTTGCGCGCCAGCTTGAGCATCGGCCTGGCCCCTTATCAACTCACGCATGCCGACTCCACCAGTTGGCTCAATGATGCTGACCTGGCGTTGTACGAAGCCAAGAGCAGCGGGCGCAACTGCGTCAGTGCGGTGCAGGGGGCTTGGTTGCGGTCGGTCTAGTGGGGTAGGGTGTGGCGTAACCTCCCTATAAAAACAAGGACCGTTGCATGCTTTTTACCTTCCCCCGTACCCTTCTGGCCGCGACCCTGGCCTTGTCCTTCACGTTCCCGGCCTACAGCGCCGAACCCCATAAACAGATCCAGGCAGACGCCGAACAGTACAAGGCCGATGCCCTGAAACTGCTGGAGCGCCTGGTGAATATCGACTCGGGCTCCGGCTACGGGCCGGGCCTGACCCAGGTCAGCGACATTGCCGTCGATGAACTCCAGCAGTTGGGCTTCAGTATCGAGCGCGTGCCGGATGCGGCCGCCAACAGCAGCCATGTGATTGCCACCCTCAAGGGCACCGGCAAGGCCAGGATCCTGCTGATGGCCCACATGGACACCGTATTCAAGGAAGGCTCCGCTGCCGAGCGCCCGTTCCACATCAAGGACGGCCGCGCCTATGGCCCCGGCGTGATGGATGACAAGGGCGGCATCGTCGCCGGTATCTACGCACTCAAGGTCCTGAAAAACCAAGGCTTCAAGGACTATGCGCAAATCACCTTCCTGCTCGACGCCAGCGAAGAAACCGGCTCCGACGCCGCCTCCGAGCTGATCCGCAATACCGCCAAGGCCCACGACGTCACCCTGAACCTGGAACCCGGCCGGCCGGCGGACGGCCTGGTGGTATGGCGCAAAGGCAGCGCCACCGCGGTGGTCGAAGTCAAAGGCAAGGCCGCCCACGCCGGCGTCGCCCCGGAACTGGGACGCAACGCCGCCATGGAAGCCGCGCATCAGATCCTGCAACTGGGCAAGCTGGGGGATGAAGAGAAGAAAACCACCATCAACTTCACTGTGATCAAGGCCGGGGATCGCACTAATGTCATCCCCGATCAAGCCATCGCCAAGGCCGACGTGCGCGCGGCATTACCTGAAGAGTTCGATCGGATCGAAAAAGATCTGGCACGGGTGTCGGCCAACAAGTTGATTCCCGAGACGCAAGTGAAGACCAGTTTGCAACGCGGCTTGCCGCCGATGCCGCAGACACCGGAGTCAGACAAGTTGGTGGCGATTGCCCAAGGGATTTATGCGGAATTGGGCAAGCAGTTGACGATTGAAGGCAGTGGTGGCGCGGCGGATGCGAGTTTGTCGGCCGGGGTCGGGACACCGACGTTGGATGGCTTTGGGATTGTCGGCGGCAACATTCATACGCCTGAAGAATATGCGGAAGTGGAAAGTGTCGCGCCGCGGGTCTACTTGCTGAGCCGGATGATCATGGAGCTTTCAAAGGGCTGACCGGGATAGGCGCTCATCCGTTCAGTGTGGGTGAGCCCCTCTTAACCGATGATCGCATCTCCCCTGTGGCGAGCAAGCTTGCTCGCGTTGGGCTGCGCAGCAGCTCTGAAGCAAACAACGCGATTGACCTGAACATCCCCATCGCCTGGACTGGGGCCGCTTCGCGGCCCAACGCGAGCAAGCTCGCTCGCCACAGGGGGGCGGTATAGCCTTGGAGAGCGGTGTCCCGGAAGGCTATCCGGCCGTCAAGTGGGAGGTTTCGACACTTATCTGCTTCTCCCGCCCCAGCACCAGGCTGCACAGCGCCGGCAAAAACAACAGGGGTCAACACGGTGCCCACCAGGACTCCGCCAATCAGCACATAGGCCAGGGATGACCAGCCCTCGGACTATTTCCCTGTCGGATGCCCCGGCGCCTTCCCGACGCGCGATGCAGACCGTCGGTTTCACCTGAGCCCTGCGCAATATCACGCGGCGGATTGTGGTGATGAGCGTGACAGTGCCAACGGTTGGCTAAGAGGGGGATGGGGTAGGCATGACCTTTGGCGGCTTGTCGTTGAGCTATTTACGTGACGGCAGTAGCGCGCCGATTGGGCGGGTCCAAGCGTGCCAGGTGTTGGCGGCGTATAGGGCTTCCCCATTGGCACGTGAGCGCCGGGTCAGTGGATTGTCCTATACGTAGAACGAACCAAGCTGCTTTCACCGGCTAGTACTTCAGCTTATGCCGACTTATGGTGTAGGCACTTTGGAGGACCACCATGAAGAAACTGATCGGCATCTACACCAGCCCCCGCACCCATTGGGTCGGCGATGGCTTTCCGGTGCGCACGTTGTTTTCCTACGACACCCTGGGCAAGCACATCAGCCCATTCCTGTTACTGGACCACGCCGGCCCGGCCGATTTCACCCCCACTGAGCAACGTCGCGGCGTCGGCCAACACCCGCATCGCGGTTTTGAAACCGTGACCATCGTGTATGACGGCGAAGTCGAACACCGTGATTCCACCGGTGCCGGCGGCAAGATCGGCCCGGGCGACGTGCAATGGATGACCGCCGCCAAGGGCATCCTCCACGAGGAATTCCACTCCGAAGCCTTCGCCCGCAGCGGCGGGGCACTGGAGATGGTGCAACTGTGGGTCAACCTGCCAGCCAAGGACAAGATGGCCGACGCCGGCTACCAGACGATTCTCGACGGTGATATTCCGCTGTTGCCGTTGGCCAACCAGGCCGGGCAATTGCGCCTGATCGCCGGTGAGTTTGCGGGCACCCAAGGCCCGGCGCGCACCTTCACGCCCATCGATGTGTGGGACCTGCGCCTGCATGCTGGCAAGGCGCTCAGCTTGGACCTGCATGCCGGACGCAACACCGCCCTGGTGATCCTGCGCGGTACAGTGCTGGTCAATGGCCAAGAGCTTGCGCGCCAGGGGCAATTGGCAGTGTTCGAGCGTGACGGTACCCAACTGACCTTGGAGGCCAATGACGACGCCAAGGTGCTGCTGCTCAGTGGCGAACCCATCGACGAGCCGATCGTTGGGCATGGTCCCTTTGTGATGAACACCGAGCAGGAGATTCATCAGGCGTTTGCCGATTTCCAATCGGGTAAGTTCGGGCGGATGTAGCACTGACTCAAAGGTGACGCCAAACCTGATGTGGGAGCGAGCGTGCTCGCCCTCACATTTTGTTCTGCGCTATACCCCGCATCCCCATTTCATGCGATCTTCCCGTCATTCACCCTGGAGTCGCCTGGATGCCCTCATTTATCGCTGATCACCCGATGTTATGCGCGCTGGCGCTGATCTTTATCGACATCGCCGTATGGCGCCTGATTTCCGCCAACCTGGCCAACTGGAAGCTGGCGGCGCGGCTGGTGATCTTCGCGGTATTCAGCGCCGTGCTGTTCAACGACGGCATGAACCCCATGCAGTTGGCGCCTTATGCCGACAACACGGCCTTGCACCTGGCGGCCACCGCGTTGCAGATCGGCTGGTGGCTGTTCGCCGCGCGGACCCTCACGGTGTTGCTCGGCACCTTGATGATGCAGCGCGTCGGGCATACCGGGCGGTTGTTGCAGGACTTGATGGGCGCGGTGATCTTCTTGATCGCGATCATCGCCGCCATGGCCTATGTGCTCGACCTCCCGGTCAAGGGCGTGCTGGCGACTTCCGGCGCGGTGGCGATCATTGTCGGCCTGGCCTTGCAAAGCACCTTGAGTGATGTGTTTTCCGGGATCGTGCTCAATACCACCAAGCCCTACCAGCTGGATGACTGGATCTCCATCGACGGTACCGAAGGCCGTGTCACTGACATCGATTGGCGCGCCACGCGGCTGCAAACCTCCCAGGGCAGCATGGCGGTGATTCCCAACTCCCTGGCGGCCAAGGCCAAGATCATCAACTTTTCGCGCCCGGCGGATATGTTCGGCTTGTCGGTGTGCCTGCAAGTCAGCCCTCATGCACGCCCGCAAACGGTGATCGAGGCGCTGGAGCGCGCGATGCAAGGTTGCCGGCCGCTGCTGGCCAAGCCCGCGCCGAGCGTGGCGTTCAAGACCTCGGCCAGTGGGGGCGTGGAGTACGAAATCAGCGGGTTCGTGCCGGCGATGCCGCTCAAGCGCGAGGTGCGCAACCAGCTGTATGACCTGGCCTTCCGGCATTTGCAGGCGGCGGGCGTGGGGCTGTTGTCCGCCACTGAAAGCAGCGCGCCGCCGGCGGTGTCCGGTGCGCGGGCGTTGCTGGAACGCTCGTCGATTTTTTCCACGTTGCGCCAGGAAGAGAAAGACACCTTCAGCCAGAACATGACCCTGCACAGCTACCGTGCCGGTGAAATGATCCTGCCGGCGGGGGAGGTCAGCGACCATTTGTTTATCGTGGAATCCGGCGTGGTCTCGGTGATGCTGGTCAAGGGCGGGCACAAGTTCGAGGCCGGGCGCATGGGGCCGGGGGAAGTGATTGGCGAAGCCGGGATCTTGTCCGACGAGGCCACCCCGGCGGACTTCTCCGCCAAGACCTTCTGCACCCTGTACCGTATCGAAAAGGAATACCTCAAGCCGTGCCTGGATGCGCGGCATGACATCGGCGAAGCGATGAAAGCACTGCTGGATTTCCGCATCCATGCTGCGCAGGTCATGACCCAGGAGTCGCCGGTGGTGCCGGCGAAGAAGGGGTTCCTGCAGTGGTTGCGCAAGCGCGGGTTATAACGCGATCAGGGCGCCATGGCGATGCGGTAGCGCTCGTCAAAGTCATCTGCCAGTTGCGCCAATGTCACATCGCCCAAGCGCGCCAGCAACAAGGCCTGGGCCTGGTCGAACGCGTCGGTCAGCGCCGCGTTTACCGCCTGCTCCACCAGGCATTGCGGGTGATCGGTGGATAGGCCGATGGCAAAGATCGACGGCGTGCCCAGCGCGTTGTGAATATCCAGCAAGGTGATTTCACTCAAGGGCTTGCCCAGGGTCCAGCCACCCTGATGGCCTTTTTCCGAACGCACATAGCCCTTTTCCTTGAGCAGCCCCAGCGTGCGTCGCACCACCACCGGGTTGGTGCCGAGCATCTGCGCGATGGTCTCCGAGGTGGCGCGCGCTTCATGGCGGCCCATATGGATCAGCACATGCAGCATGCGCGAGAGGCGGGTGTCATTTCTCATCAAAAACCCTCAAGTCGATTCGGTCGGGAGTATCGTTCGTAACCTAAAAAGTTGCGAGACACTTGACGCGGTATTTTTACGTAACTTATGGTGTGTCGTGAAAGCGCACGGACCACCGCGCGCGCCAACACGGGGTCACTTCCATGATGCACGACGTCATTATCGTGGGCGGCAGCTACGCCGGCCTGTCAGCGGGCCTGCAACTGGCGCGGGCGCGGCGCAAGGTGCTGGTGATTGATGCGGGGCTGCGGCGCAATCGGTTTGCGGCGACCTCCCACGGCTTTCTCGGCCAGGACGGCCAGGCGCCTGGGATTATCGCCGCCGAAGGTCGCAGCCAGTTGATGGAGTACCCGACGGTCACCTGGGTGCAGGACAGCGTGGTCCAGGCGGAGGCGGAGCAGGGCGGTTTCAGCGTGCGCACCCAATGCAATGGGGGGTTCCAGGCCAAGCGGCTGATCCTGGCCACCGGAGTGGTGGATGAATTGCCCGGCATTGACGGCTTGCAGGAGCGCTGGGGCAAGCGGGTGTTCCATTGCCCTTATTGCCATGGCTATGAGCTGGGCCAAGGGCGCATCGGCGTGTTGGCCACCTCGCCGCTGGCGATGCACCATGCCCTGATGTTGCCGGACTGGGGCAGCACGACCTTGTTCACCAATGGCGTGTTCACGCCGAATGCCGAGCAACAGGCGCAGTTGGACCGGCGCGGTGTCAGCGTGGAAAGCGCAGCCGTGACGCGCATCAGCGGTGAGCGTGCCGACCTGGAACTGGCTGACGGCCGAATCGTGCAGTTGGATGGGGTGTTCATAATGTCGCGGACCCGGCTCAGCCCGTTGGCCGAACAACTGGGCTGCGGGCGCGTCGACGGCCCCACCGGTCCTTACCTGCACACTGACGAAACCCGCCAGACCTCCGTGGCCGGCGTGTTTGCCTGTGGCGATGCGTCACTGGCCGCCGGTTCCGTGGCGTTGGCGGTGGCCGAGGGCGTGCGCGCCGGGGTGGGCGCGCACTTCTCGTTGATCAACGGTTGACGCCACTCGGGCTGTCACTTTTCGCGGGCATCGGCTCAGCGCACCAGGCAGGGGCGTTTGTTATCGAAGCTCCAGCCGGGAATCAGGAACTGCATGGCGACGCTGTCATTGCGCGCGCCCAGGCCCATGCCCTTGTAGCGTTCGTGGGCGTGGGCCACGGCGTCCATGTCGATCTCCACCCCCAGGCCCGGCTTGGCGGGCACCTGGATATGGCCGTCGACAATCTGTAGCGGCGCCTTGGTCAGTCGTTGGCCGTCCTGCCAGATCCAGTGGGTGTCGATCGCGGTGATATCGCCCGGTGCGGCGGCGGCCACCTGGGTGAACATCGCCAGGGAAATATCGAAGTGATTGTTGGAGTGCGAGCCCCAGGTCAGGCCCCATTCATGGCACATCTGCGCCACGCGCACCGAGCCTTGCATCGTCCAGAAGTGCGGGTCGGCGAGGGGGATGTCCACCGATTGCAGCTGGATCGCGTGGCCCATCTCGCGCCAGTCGGTGGCGATCATATTGGTGGCGGTCGGCAGGCCGGTGGCGCGGCGGAATTCGGCCATGACTTCGCGCCCCGAGTAGCCGTTTTCCGCGCCGCACGGGTCTTCGGCATAGGCCAGCACGTGATGCTGGTCGCGGCACAGGGCGATGGCTTCCTTGAGGGACCAGGCGCCATTCGGGTCGAGGGTGATGCGTGCGTCGGGGAAGCGCTCGGCCAGCGCGGTGACCGCTTCGATTTCTTCGGCGCCACGCAGCACGCCGCCCTTGAGCTTGAAGTCGTTGAAGCCGTACTGGGCCTGGGCGGCTTCGGCCAGGCGCACGATGGCATCCGGGGTCATGGCCGGTTCGTGACGCAGGCGGAACCAGTCGTCCGCGTCGGCTTCGCTGCGGTAGGCCAGGTCGGTCTGGTGGCGGTCGCCGATGTAGAACAGGTAGCCGAGCATCTTCACTGCATCGCGTTGCTGGCCTTCGCCCAGCAACGCCGCTACCGGCACTTCGAGGAACTGGCCGAGCAGGTCGAGCAGTGCGGCTTCCATGGCGGTGACGGCATGGATGGTGATGCGCAGGTCAAAGGTTTGCAGGCCGCGCCCACCGCTGTCGCGGGCGGCAAAGGTGCGGCGCATGGCATTGAGGATGGCCTGGTACTGGCCGATCGGCTTGCCGATCACCAGGCTGCGCGCGTCTTCCAGGGTTTCGCGGATGCGTTCGCCCCCCGGTACTTCGCCTACGCCGATATGCCCGGCGCTGTCCTTGAGGATCACGATGTTGCGCGTGAAAAACGGCCCATGGGCGCCGCTGAGGTTGAGCAGCATGCTGTCATGGCCGGCCACCGGGATCACGTCCAGGTGGGTGACGACCGGAGCGTGGCGGGCGTGGTGCTGATGTTCTGTGTTCATGAAAACGCTTCCTTATTTGCTCAAGACGGGGGCGGGGTGCGGCACGCTGGGGGTGTGGGCGCCGGGCAGGGTCTTGGCGAAAAACACCAGGATCGCCGCGAGGATCGAGGTGCCGGCCAGCCCATATAAACCGCCCTGGATCGACCCGGTGGTCTGTTCCAGGAAACCGAAGGTCGTGGGCGCGACAAACCCGCCAAGGTTGCCAATCGAGTTGATCAACGCAATCACTGCCGCCGCGATGCGTGCATCCAGGTAACCCTGGGGGATCGGCCAGAACAGTGACGACGCCGACTTGAAGCCAATCGCCGCAAAACAGATGGCGACAAACGCAAAGATCGGTCCGCCGGTGGTGGAGAAAAACATGCCCGCCGCTGCAATCAACAGCGCCGTGGCCACCCACGCCTGCTGGTGCTTGTACTTGCCGGCCAGCGCCGCGAATGAGTACATGGCGATGATCGAGATCAGCCAGGGGATGGAGTTGTAGAAGCCCACCTGGATATCACTCAGGTCGCCCATTTTCTTGATGATGCTCGGCAGCCAGAAGGTGGCGGCATAGATGGTCAGCTGGATGCAGAAATACAGCGCGCAGAACAGCATGATCTGGCGGTCCTTGAGCAGCTTGCCCAGGCTCGGCTTGACCGTGGTGGCGGCGTCACGCTCGCGTTGTTCGCGCTCGATTTCGCCCACCAGTGCGTCCTGTTCCTCACGGCTGAGCCACTTGGCGTCGTGGGGTTTGGAGTCGAGCCAGAACCACACGAAAAAGCACAGCAGCACCGAGGCCATGCCTTCGATGATGTACATCCATTGCCAGCCATGCAGGCCCAGCCCGGTGATTTGCAGCAGCACGCCGGACAGCGGGCCGGAGATCAGCGAAGCCAGGGCCGAGCCGCTGAGGAAGATCGCAATCGCCTTGCCGCGCTCCACCCCAGGCAACCAGCGGGTGAAGTAGTAGATCACTCCCGGAAAGAACCCGGCCTCGGCCACCCCCAGCAGAAAACGCAGGATGTAGAAGTGGGTTTCGTTCTGGATAAAGGCCATCAGGGTTGCGGTGATGCCCCAGGTGAACATGATGCGGGTCAGCCAGATACGCGCGCCGACTTTTTGCAGCAGCAGGTTGGAGGGGACTTCGAACAAGGCATAGCCGATAAAGAACAAGCCGGCACCGAAACCATAGGCGGCCGCGCCGATGCCCAGGTCGTGTTCCATGTGGGTGCGCACGAAGCCGATATTGACGCGATCGATGTAGTTGACGATGAACATGATCACGAACAGTGGGAGCACATGGCTCTTCACTTTCTTGATCGCGCGGGCCAGGACGGGGTCGAGGGCAGGCGCAGCTGTCGCAGGGCTGGAAGGGGTCACGAGGTAGAACTCCCACTGATTATTGTTGTGCGGGGATGGGTTCAGGGGTTGTCGGAGAGGTCTGACAACTTGATAGACATCATACAACTTGGATTTTCGATGTGGCAACGTAAATTTCAGTTGTCTGCACGCTGTGTGGAAGCCGGTTTCCCTCGAATAACATCGATATTGCGGGAGGTATGCGCTGCGGGACTTGCCCCGCAGGCAAGTCGGTCCGGTAAAAAAACGCAGCATCACAAAGGATAAGTTTGTTTGTTGTCATACAAGTTGGTGGCGATCGAGGGTGTTAGTATTGGCCGAGTCCCATGCATGGAATGACCGATGCTCAACAACCCCCCTCGCAAGCGCTCCCAGGGCCTGGCCCATGACATCGTCACCGCGCTGACCCAACGCATCCTCCTTGGCCAAATGCTGCCGGGCGAGAGGTTGCCCTCCGAATCCGCCATCGTCGGCGAGTACGGCGTCAGCCGCACGGTCGTGCGCGAGGCATTGTCGAAACTGCAGGCGGCCGGGCTGGTGGAAACCCGGCATGGCGTGGGCACATTTGTGCTGGCGCGCGACGAGCGCCAGGGCCTGCACCTGACCCATGACACCGCCGTCAGCGTGCGCGGCATCCTCGAATTGCGCATGGGCCTGGAAACCCAGGCCGCCGCCCTGGCCGCCTTGCGCCGCAGCGACGCGCAATTGCAGCAGATGCGCCAGGCCCTCGACGATTACCAGGACTCACTCGGCAACCAGGACAGCAGCAGCGTCGAGCCCGATGTGCGTTTTCACCAATTGATCGCCCAGGCCACCGGCAACACCTACTTCACCGACGTGATCCAGCACCTGGGCAACTCAGTGATTCCGCGTGCGCGCATCAATGCCCAGGAGCGCGGCGATGCGGACTTGATGAAGCTGGGGCAGTTGGCCAACCTGGAACATGAGGCGATCCTCAACGCCATCCGCCGCCAGGACCCTGACGCGGCACGCGCGGCGATGCTGCTGCATTTGAGCAACAGCCTGGCGCGCATGACCGGCGAGTAAGCCAGTGTGCAGCCCGGTCCCCATGCTCACTCCAGTTGAATGGCCGCGCGTCCGTCACGTCGAGGGTGCGTCTACCAGCTGCTGAAAGAGCGGTGTCAGCAAGTCAATCAACACCTGCGGGTCAGCCTTGACCAGTGTCGACAACGCCAGCTGCTGGCGCATCACCTGAAACCCCGCCACCAGCGCCATCGCCAGCGCCGCGCGTTCTTGCGCGTGCGCGCCCTTGAGCGTCGCGGCCATGCTCGGCTGTTGGCTGCTTTCCAACTGCGCGCGGCCAATCGCCGCTGCGCGTGGGCTCGACGCCGAATGCAGCAGGAGCAGCCAACCTTCCAGCGACGCGCTGCTGTCGTCGCTGATGCTCACCAGTGCCGTCGCCAGGGTGCGCCCGAGGTTGTCCGCACGCAGATGACCGTCGGCGGGAATAAGCGGGCGGGCCAGGGTGTCGGCGATAACGTCGGCGAACAACTGCTCCTTGGAACTGAAGTAGCGGTCGACCAGCGCCGTGGTCAGGCCCGCGCCGAGGGCGATGTCGTGCACGGTAGCGGCGTCATAGCCCGAGCGGGCGAACACCTTGCGCGCAGACAGCAAAATGGCGTCGCGGGTGACGGCGGCATCGCGCCGGCGAGGAATCGGGTTTGGCATTGGCATCCTGACGTGGCTGGGATCGGTCGGCGCACAGTGGGGGCGCGGCGACAGGGTACAGGGTCTATTTACCGTCAAGGAAGCCCAACCGGGGCGCATTTGAGGCGCCAGGGTCATTTTGTTCAATACCGCGTTGGCCTGGCCCTTTACCGTGAAGTCATCTTCGCTTGGCATGACAAAAAGGAACTGCAATGAGCTTGATCATTTCCATGGCGGCCTTCGCTCTGGCTACCTCCATCACCCCGGGCCCGGTCAATGTGGTTGCGCTCAGTTCAGGCGCGCGCTTCGGGTTTGCCGCCAGCCAGAAACACGTGTTCGGCGCCGCCACAGGTTTTACGTTGCTACTGGTGCTGATCGGCCTGGGGCTGCATGAAGTCCTGGTGCGCTGGCCGATCCTGACTCAGTTGATCCAGTGGGGCGGGGTGGCCTTCCTGTTGTACATGGCGTGGAAGCTGGCGGTGGACGATGGCCGGCTGGACGCCGACGGCTCGGCCACCGCGCCGTCGATGCTCTATGGCGCGATCATGCAATGGCTCAACCCGAAAGCCTGGCTGGCCTGCGTGGCGGGGATGGGCTTGTTTGTCGCCGATGGCGACGCCCGGCAAGTGTGGTTGTTTGCCGGGCTCTACCTGGTGATCTGCTACCTGTCGGTAGCGTGCTGGGCCTATGCCGGTACGTTCTTGCGCCGCTACCTCGGCAACCCGCACGGCGTGCGCCTGTTCAACCGCTCAATGGCCGCGTTGCTGGTGGCCAGTGTGGGTTATTTGCTGATGGCTTGAGCAAGTCGCGGTACTGCCCGGGCGTGGCCGCGAAATGCTGTTTGAAGGTGCGCTGGAAATGCGCCTGGTCGGCAAAGCCGGCAGCCAAGGCCACATCGGCGATCAACTCACCCTTGCGCAATTGGGTACGGGCAAACTGGATGCGCCGGTTCACCAGGAAGGCATGGGGCGTCAGCCCGTAATACTGCTTGAAGGCGCGGATCAGATAAGACGGCGACAGCTCGGCGGCCAGGCAGATGTCTTCCAGTTTCAAGGCCTCGGTGCAGTGCGTGCGGATGTACTCGGCGGCCCGCTCCAGCTTGTGGTTGACCTCCCGCACGGGGGCCGGCGAAGGGTTCAGGCGCTGTTGCACTTCCGTGAAGTAACTCACCAGCACGCTCTGTTTGTGCAGCAATTCGGCCCGCTCATCCAGCAGCACCTGGTACAGCTCGATCAGGCCCTTGTACAGCACCGGGTCGCGGGTGTGCGGCGCACTGAACGGGCGATACCCCTGGTCGGTACTGAACCCCAGTTGGTATTGCAGGTCGGTCAGCCACGGGGTGTCGAGGTAGAGCATGTGATACGACCAGGGCTGGTCATGGATCGGGTTGCACGCGTGCACATCGCCGGGGTTCATCAACACCACGGTGCCAGCGCTGATCTGGAAGGTCTGCGCGCCATAGTGGTAATAGCTGCGCCCGGTGGTGATCGCACCGATGGAAAAATGCTCGTGGGAGTGGCGGGTGTAGGTGACCTTGCGCCCGTCGGCAATGGTCCGCGCTTCGATGAACGGCAGACGCTCGTCACGCCAGAAGCGCGGTGCTTGCGCCGGGTGGGTGGTGGTGTTCAGCGACATGGCGGTGGCTCCATCCCTCGAGAGATCGAGAGGCGATGATTACACAGCCCGGCGAGGCACCGCCATGGTTGTCAGTGTTTGGGCGCGATGGTTATTCAAGAAAACAAAAGTGCTGTCGATAGGATCTCATCGCCCACAAGGACCGTTACCCGATGAAACTGCTGAAACTTGCCGCCGTATTGACCTTGCCACTGCTCGGCGCCTGCTCCGACTACCACTACAAAAACTACCAGGGCGACTGGGCCCCGGAAAAACTCCACCCCGTCGACCTGTCCAACGGCGCCCCCAACCCCGCGCTGGTGTACTTCGATACCTGGCGCGAACGTGAACTGGGCGTGCCATTTCACCGCCTGGCCTTGGCGTTCGAAGTCGATGGTGTGCCCTTGCCCGGCGCTGGCCGTCACTCGATCCTCAACGTGACCGGCGAACAGGCGCTGAAGCTCAGCCCTGGCAAACATTCGCTGCGCTGGTGCAACGTGTCGATGAATGCCCTGGGCACTGGCGGTGCGTTCTGTAATGAAGGCGCCGACGACGTGGAGTTCAAGGCCGGGCAGCGTTATGTGGTGACCTACCGCCTGAGTGCAAGCACCCAGGGGGTCGGGCCCAACTACAGTACCCAGTACCACACCTATTCCAGCATCCGGAACCTGGACACCCAGGAAATCATCTACCCGCCTGCCGGTACGGGGACGTTAATCTCTAACCCGTAAAAACCTTACTACTCAGCCTTGCCGGTGAGTGAGGTGAATGAGCCCCACAATAGGCGCGAACGTGTTCGCGCCTACAAAAAACCATCCCGTATCGAGCCCATGCCGCAATGACCTACCTGATCCGCGACGCCATTCCCCAGGATGCCCTGTGTATCGGCGTGCTGGGCATGCAGGTCTTCCTCGACACCTATGCCACCGAAGGTATACGGACTTCCATCGCCACCGAAGCGCTGCAAGCCTTTGCGCCGCAGACCATCGCACGGCTGATCAGCGAGCCGGGGATTGCGCTGGTGGTGGCTGAATCCGGCGGTCACCTCGTCGGCTTTGCCCAACTCAAGTTACGCGCCGGCCACCCGCTGATTCCAGGGCCCGACGTGGCCGAACTGCAACGCCTGTACATCCAGGAACGCTTTACCGGCCGGGGCATCGGCTATCAACTGCTGCAAGCGGCGGAAGAACGTGCGCGGCTGGGGGGCGCGACGTTAGTGTGGGCGACGGTGTGGGTGGGTAATGAGCGGGCGCTGGGGTTCTACCCTCGGCGCGGGTACGAGCTGCTCGGTTCGCCGACGTATACCTTCCAGGGCGAAACCCATGAGAACCGGTTGTTCGGTAAAGCCCTGACGATCACAGCGCTTTAGACAAAAACACCCGGCTGCTAATCCGAGTCCTGGACATCAAGGCATTCCGAGTCAATTCGTGGTGCCTGGCTGGACGCTGCAAACAGGATTAGCTCCAAGGGGGCATTAAAAAGTCATCACCATCTCATGCCACGCCATCCCGCCGTGATCCGAGGGCGAAGGCTGCACATAGCGGTAGCCCATGCGCGTGTACAACGGCACATGGCGCTCCTTGCACATCAGGTGAATCGTCTGCTTGCCCATGGCCCGCATACGTTGCACAAATTCGGTCATCAGCAGCGTGGAATAGCCCTTGCCCTGATGCGCCGGGTCGACCACCACCGACATGATCACCACATTCGGCGCCTCGGGCGAATGGCCCACCAGCTCCTTGAACGCCTCGTCCGACATCACCACCTGATGGGCGCAGCCACAATTGATAAAACCCACCACCTCGCCAGCGGCCTCCAGGATCAAAAAACCTTGCGGGTATTGCGCAATACGCGTGGCGATCTTCTCCAGCGTCGCGGCTTCGTCGCCCTCATAGGCGCTGATTTCGATATCAAAGCAACGGGCGGCGTCGGCGGGCAGGGCGTTGCGGAAGGTGAGGGCGGGCATGGTCTTTCCTGAGGCGTTTAGCGAAAGGCCACATCATAGCGGTGCGCCAATAACACCGCCATCGCGGCCTTGGATGGGCATTCTTCACTCTACCGGCGGTAAAGCGCCACTATTGCAATGGCACATAAATATCGGTCTGCCATTGATCCTGCGGTGTTTCGGGGAAGATGCTCAGGTACTCGAAAAACAATGGCTGGTCTCGAAGCTCTTCGCCGCTGCCAGGGAGCCAGTCACGATAGATCGGATAGATCGACTCTGCGATGTGATCCGGCGAACCCACATGACGCACCACCACACAGCGCCCACCCGGGATGACGCGTTCAGTGACGCCGAACGCATTTGCTGCCAGCGGCGCGTGGATCTCGCCGCAAATGGCAAACCGGAACTCATCGGCCGGGGTGGTATCAGGATTGCCGAAAGGAATACCGAAGCTGCGACTGGAAGCTACCGGCGATTGCCCGCTCTGCATGCGCCAGGCGATGAATGACTGCACGCTTTCATCCACGCGCTCTGGGTCGCCGAGGTGCTCTAATGCAGCAACCCTGACGGAATGAAACTCAACTATTCGTACCTGCATGATGATGCTCCTGGAAAAATGAGGGACGCTGAACACCCCACGCCAGACCTGCCAATTCGGCCGCTTTCTGAATGCGCTCGGCGCCATGCCGAACGCTCGCCTGAACGCCCTGGAAAAGGCTTCTGGGCTTTCAAAGCCCGCCCCCGATGCGGCCTCCAGCACCGAATAGTCAGCGCGGGAAGACAAGTCATGCGCCGCGCGTCGTAGACGCATCAGCTGCACATAGCGCGCAACAGGCATGCCCACAAACGCGGTGAACTGCCGATGGAAGTGAAACGCCGAAAAATACGCCACTTGGCTCAGCGTCTTCACCGACAAGTCGCCTTCAAGATTCGCGTCGATATAGGCGAGTACGGCGTCGAAGCGTTTTGTGTAGGTGGCGTTGCCTGGCAAGTCAGACACGGGTTGGAAACTCCGGGATGTGCGCTGGACGATAGGATCGACTATACCCACATGCCTGCGCCTAGCCGTACTTGCTCAAGTGTATAGACCAGCGGACTCACCGACGTGCGCGGTGCCGGCCATGGCCATATGGCCATATGGCCATATAGTTGCCGCCTGAACGACAGCTCCCGGCACATAGATCAAGCCGGATGACTGAGAACTACCGGAGCCATGATCACTCCTGGCGCTCAGTGAGCTTTTTTTGCTCTTGCTTGAATTGCTCATGCCAGCGCACCAACGCATCAGCCCCATCCGATGCCTGCGCGGCCAGTGGAGTCGACACGATCGTGCCGAAAAGCGCCCAAATAAGAAGTTGCTTCATTTCATCTCACCCTGGTTGTTTGAACTGAAACGGGTGCGGATATCCGCGTTTCCCGTCCAGCCAGCGCCGCATGATCGGTTGAGTCTCGCCGTCGGCAATGGCCTTGATGAGGATGGTAGGGACTGCTGGGGCTTGCCGATATTGAGTATGCTGCCAAGATATAATCAAATTCGGACAACTGAGACGGGGCCCCGGTTGATCAATTCGAACTGGACAGTTTCGAGCCGCCCGCGGTGGCGTTGAGGCTGGGGAGTCAGCGAAACGACACGGAATTTCCTGCCCATACGCACCGCAAGGTCACCGGGTCGTAGTTTGATTGGCGGAGAATTCCACCGCGAAACATGTGTAAACGCTGTACAACCCTCCGCCGGACCAATAAGATGAGAAGCGTTATCATTCACGTCTCGCGAGCCTCACATGCAGGATGCCAGCCCAATATCGTCCGTCGAACAGTTGTACGAGAATCATCACGGCTGGCTGCAGGGCTGGCTGAACCGGCGATTGGGGCAGAGTGCCGATGCCGAGGACCTGGCCCACGACACGTTCATCCGCGTGCTGCGCGCGCCTCAGCAGGTGCGCGAGTTGCGCCAGCCCATGGCGTTTCTCGCAGCGATTGCCAATGGACTGCTGATCAATCGCTGGCGCCGCCAGGAGATTGAGCGGGCTTATCTTGAAGCGTTGGCTGCTCGACCCGAAGGGGTGGAATCGTCACCCGAAGCCCGCTATCTGGTGATCGAAACCTTGTTGCAACTCGACTCGTTGCTGATTGGCCTGCCTGCGCGCATACGACAGGTTTTCTTCATGTCTCAGCTCGACGGCCTGACGTATCCACAGATCGCTGCGCAGTTGGGGCTGACCGTGGCTCAAGTGCAAAGGGCCATGGGAAAAGCCTTCAGCGTTTGCTATGCGAGCCGTTTCGAATGAGGTCCGACATTAGTCCGCAGGTGCGCGATACCGCCATTGATTGGCTTGTCAGGATGCAGTCCGGGCTGATGAATGCGCCTGATCTGGAGGCATTGCGGTGTTGGCGCGAGGCGAGCGATGAGCATGAACATGCCTGGCAACGTGTCGCCAGCTTGCCGTTGTTGCAGCAGCCTGGCGCAAATCTTTTGCGCGACGCCACCGCGCGCAGGGCACTGGAATCGGCCGGGCCGGACATGCAGAAACGTCGGCAGGTACTCAAGCGCCTGTTGATCCTGGGGGCGGTTGGCGGGGTTGCCTGGCAAGGCGCGGGCTCCACGCCGGTGCGCGCTGCACTGGCGAACTACCGCACAGGAACGGGCGAGCGTCACCAGTGGACCCTGGTTGATGGCAGCTCGCTGTGGCTGAACACGGCCAGCGCGGTGAACCTGGATTTTACTGACCAAGTGCGGCGCATCCAGATGATCGAGGGTGAGTTGGCCTTGCGTGTTCGGGCAGAGTCGCGCTCGCTGCAACTGATCACACCGGACGCGATCCTGCAGAGTCGCGACGCGTATTTGCAGGTGCGCCATGATCGGCAGGGCACACAGGTGACGGTACTGGAAGGCCAGGTGCAGGTGCACTCACGAGGCCAACAAGCGCCATCCTCGTTCGAGGCTGGATGGCAGGCACGCGTGGACCGCTTCGGGATTGGCGTGCCAAACCGCGCCGATCTACTGGTCTCCCAGGCTTGGTTGCGCGGAGTGCTGCCGGCGGATCGCCTGCGCCTGGATGCCCTGGTGGCGGAACTCTCGCGTTACCGTCCCGGTGTTTTACGTTGCCATGAGCAGGTGTCAGGGTTACGCCTCACCGGCAGTTTTTCGCTGGATGACACCGATGCAGCATTGACGCTGGTCGCTCGCACGCTGCCGGTGCGTATCGAGCGCATGACCCGGTATTGGGTTTCGATCGTACCCGCCTGAATTATTTTTTCCGCTGCGCGATAGTTTTTTCAAACTCGCTTGGCCTATAGGGATCACCCACCCGCCAGAGGTGGGTCTTAACCCCTTAGGAGCCCCGTATGACTTCACCCTCCCGCGCCCTGCGTGCCCGTACGCTTGGACTGTTGTTGCTCAGCGTACAACCGCTTTGCAGCCTTCCTGTCTTTGCCGCCGGTAGTTCGCAGCATTACAGCATCGACGCAGGCCCCCTGGATGCCGCGCTGTCACGGTTTGGCGCACAGGCGGGGATCACCATGGCGGGCAGCTCAACGCTGACGGCTGGCAAGAATACCCAGGGGCTGCAAGGCGATTTCAGTACTGAGGCCGGCTTGACGCAGCTCTTGCTCGGCTCGGGGCTGACCTATCAGCGCCAGGATGACGGTAGCCTGCTGCTGGTACCGAGCAGCAGCGACGTGCTGGAGTTGGCGCCGACCGCAATCAGTGGCACTGCGTACGACACCTCGCTGGGCCGCAACGATGGTCTGGTCGCCAGCCGAACCATGAGTGCCAACAAGACCGATACGTCGATCATGGAAACGCCTCAATCGATCAGTGTGGTCACCCGTAAGCAGATCGATGCTCAGCAGCCACAAAGCATCGGGCAGGTGCTGCGCTATACGGCGGGGGTCAATGGTGAAGCCAACGGCGTCGATACCCGACGCGACACGATCAGTATTCGTGGCTTTGACGCGACAACGGGCGGTGGGATCTATCGTGATGGCCTGCGCCAGTACAGCTTTGCCAACCAGAGCCGTGCCGTGGGTGAAGTCTATGGACTGGAGCGAGTGGAAGTCCTGCGCGGGCCCTCGTCGGTGCTCTACGGTCAGAGCTCACCGGGCGGCATGGTCAACGTGATCAGCAAGCGTCCCACCGATGAGCCGCTCCATGAACTAGTGGTGCAGGCAGGCAGTTTTGATCGCAAGCAATTGGCGGCGGACTTCGGCGGGCCGCTTAGCGATGATGGCGTCTTGAGTTATCGCCTCACCGGGCTGTGGCGAGAGAGCGGTACGCAAATCGACTACGCCCGTGATGACCGTCAATTCATCGCCCCGGCAATCAGTTGGCGGCCCTCGGAAGACACCTCGCTGACGGTTCTGGCGTCATTTCAAAAAGACCGCAATGTGCTGGGCTACTACGCCTTGCCACGGATAGGCACCCTCGACAGCTCGCGTTACGGACGGATCGCCACGGATCGTTTTGTCGGCGACCCTGACTTCGACAAATATGACGTAGAACAGTGGTCACTGGGGTATCAGTTTGAGCATCATCTCAATGATATCTGGACATTTCGCCAAAACGCCCGTTACAGCCGTTCCTATCAGGAACAGCGCACGATTTACCAATATGGCCTGGATGACGACCAGCGCACAGTGGGCCGCTTCGGTTATCTGGGCCACGAAGAGGTGAAGAATGCGCTGCTCGATAACCACTTCCAAGCCCAGTGGAACGTCGGCCGTTTCGAACATACAACCTTGGTCGGGATCGATTTGCAGCACGCCAGCACCAACCAGTTGGGGGGCGGCAACGTGGTTGATCCACTGGATATCTATGCGCCGGTCTATCACCAGGACTACAGCGACCTGGACGCCTTCTACGACATCAACCAGCGTCGCCAGCTTGACCAGGTGGGTGTGTATCTCTCGGAACAGCTCAAATTTGACGACCACTGGGTCTTCAATCTTGGTGGTCGCCAAGACTGGGCACGCTCGAAAACAATCCATTACGCCACCGATACGGCGGCAGACCTCAAGCAGCGCGATCACGCCTTCACGTGGCGGACCGGGGTGATGTACCTGGCAGACAACGGCGTGGCGCCCTATGCGAGTTATTCCGAGTCGTTTTTCCCTAACATCACGGCGGTGGCGCGTGACGGCAGTGCCTTCGAACCCGAAACCGGTCGCCAGTACGAAGTCGGGATCAAATTCCAGCCCAAGGGGAGTGACAGCTATGTGACCGTCTCGCTGTTCGACCTGACGCGGCAAAACGTACTGACTGCCGATCCTGCCAACAATCGTTTCTCGGTGGCGACCGGAGAAATCCAGTCGCGTGGTATCGAACTGGAAAGCAAGGCGCAGTTGTCCGATGCTCTGGAGTTGATGGCCAACTACAGCTATTCACACCTTGAAATTACCCGCAGCAATACCGCCGATGAAAAAGGCAATCAACCTGGCAATACCCCTGAACAACTGGCCTCGCTGTGGTCGCAATACACTGTTCAGAGTGGTGCGCTATCGGGCTTGGCGATAGGAGGAGGGGTACGCTATGTCGGCCCCAGCTATATCGACTCGCAAAACAGCGAAGGCATTCCCCACTACACGCTGTTTGACGCCAGCCTAAGCTACGATCTGGGCAAGCTGTCTTCATCCTATGCAGGGGCGAAGCTCGCACTCAATGCGTCCAACCTGACCGACGAAACCTATGTTTCTCAGTGTGGCTACACCGGCGACAGCTGCAAATACGGGTATCGCCGAAATGTGACCGGGTCGTTGAGCTACAACTGGTAAGGCCTTGCGCTTGCTTGCGAAAGTTATCGATTGGTAATCGTCACCTTGGCGACCGGATCGGCAAGCAAGCGCAGTCGCCAGACAAGGACTCGATATGTGTATGCCTCTATTTCACCTGCGCTTGCTCCAACAGCCAATGCGCAAAGGCCTGGATGGGAGCGCGGCTTAGCTCAAGGGGTTCGGGTAACACGAGGCAAAACGTCTTGGCGATGTTCTTCTCCTGGGGCCATGGTGCAACCAGCCGGCCTTGCGCCAACTCTGCTTCCACGTACAGGCGCGGTACGAGTGCCACGCCGAGCCCCGCCAGTGCAGCCTCAATCAACATCGCGTGCAAATCGTAGCGTGCGCCCATCGCTGGGTTGCTCAGGACAATCCCGGTTTCCTGGGCATAGCGCTGCCACGCATCCGGGTTCTGTCGTCGGTGTAATCGCGGCAGTGAATCCAGAGCCGTTGCCTGCTCACCGGGATTCAGGAGAGCAGGGTGACAAACCGGAATTAATACTTCGTTCAACAGGCGGTGCGTGTGCATGCCTGTCCAGGCCGGATGCTCAAAATGGATGGCGGCATCAAAGCCACTCCCGGCAAGTACGAATGGCTCCATGCGTTCCGACAGGTGCACGCAGATATTCGGGTGTTGCTCGCAAAAGCCAGACAGCCTGGGAATTAGCCAGCGCAGGGCAAACGTTGGGCTGACGGCGATATCAAGGCTTGCGCCGTCGCTGGGCTGTCCCATCAGGTACTGGCTGTCCCTGTCGAGTCGGTCGAGGAGTTCGCGCACTTGGGCAGCGTAGCGCTCACCATTAGGTAAGAGCCGTACGCGGTTGCCAACGCGCTCGAATAGGGTGACGCCGAGAAAGGCTTCCAGGCGGCCTATCTGCCGACTGATGGCGCCTTCGGTCAGGGCCAACTCGTTTGCGGCACGGGCAAAACTGCCATGGCGGGCTGCTGTTTCAAAGGCTATCAAGGCAGCGTTACTCGGGAGCTTTCGACGCATGGGCTTTCCTGGTTCAAGTCAAAGCACCGACCTTGATGTTTAGTCACTGATGGGTGCCGAAAAGTCGTTTTATGGCTGATTGGCGTGCCGCTAGCATGATGAAACATCAATCAATGAAGTGCCATGATGATTTACACAGTCGAATGCAACTACGCCGATCCCGCCAGCGAAGCCGAGTGGAATGCGTTTTACAGCCTGGAAAAACTGCCCGCGTTGATCTCGGTGAGTGGTTTTAGCTCCTCACAGCGATTCAAAGCCTTGAGCGGCGATTGTCCGGCCTACTTGGCCCTGCATTCAGTCGACACGCTGGCCGTATTGCAGAGCGATGAGTACCGCCAAAAAGGGGGCGGCAACTTTTCCCGTTGGCAGTCGCACATCACTGATTGGAGACGCAACCTCTACGCCGGCCTGGACCGGGCAGTTGCCGTGGGCGCGGACGAATTCCTGTTGGTCAGTGAACAAGGTCCTCAAGTATTGATTGAGTCAGGCCTTACACCTATAGCGCTACACGCCGTTGCTTTGGACGGTACCCCTGCACACCGCTGGCTGGCCAAACTGGATTGCGCTCAGGCCAGGGCCATCGATCTGCCGGGACTGAATGTCTATCGTGCAATGACTGCGCAGTTACAGCCATGAGTCACGTGGACCTACCTCGTGGGAGACTCCCCAGCCAGCAAATTGGCGATTATTCAATCACAGCCATCAGCGACGGCTACCTGGGTGCTAGCCTGGATTTTCTAGCCAACATCACACCAACGGAAGCGGCCCGGCTTCAGTTAGCCGCCGGGATCAGCAATCCTGCCTCAATCCATATCAATTGTTATCTGGTGCGTGGGCGTGGTCGTACGATTCTGATCGACGCCGGGGCCGGAGGCTTCAAACAATGGGGCGGCGAGTTACCGGCCAATCTTGCAGTGGCTGGCGTGAAGCCCGGCGAAATAGACACGATTCTGCTGACCCACGCGCACCCCGACCACATCGGTGGCTTGTTGAACGCAGTGGGAGAGATGGCGTTCGTCAATGCTGAGTTGGTTGTGCACGAGCGAGAGCTAATGTTCTGGGAGGACGATGGCCATCTTGGCCAGGCCAGTGAACGCGCCCGTGGAAACTTCCTGTTTGCACGAAGGGTGTTCGAGCGGTACCGGAAAAACCTGCGCCCGTTCACCGTCAATGACGTATTGCCAGGCATCAGCGCGATGCCGTTGCCTGGGCATACCGTCGGGCACTGCGGATACTGCTTCGAGTCCGGGGTGGGCAACCTGCTGGTGTGGGGCGATATCGTTCACTTTCCTCAGATTCAGATTGCCCGCCCCGATGTCACGATTGCATTCGACCAGGACCCGCTGCTATCGGCGGCCACGCGAACGAGAGTGCTGGATGTTGCCAGTTCAGACAACTTGATGGTTGCTGGCATGCACTTGGGCTCGCTTGGCTTTGCTCATATCAAGCGCTGCGGTAACCGCTACGTCATTGCTTACGAAACGTGAGCCAATCCTGCTTCATTTACGATGCTCGTTAAAGACAATGATTAGGAAAGACATGAACTTGCATCCCGAACCTGAATACAACAACAGCGCTATCACCGCCTTTCACGTTCCGGACTCCGCCGATACTGCTCGATGGACGGCCTGCGAAGATCCCAGAGTAAACGAGCGGCTCTCAATATTCCTCAGGACGGGGGGCGATGGATCCTGGGCAGGGTTGTGGCTGGACGACCACGATCAGCAGCGAATCGTCCATCTTGGCTCGGGCTCAGTGGTGTGACCCCAATTTTTATCCTCCGGAAACGCTTTCGGCCAAAGGCATTGACGTTAGGCACTTGATTGCGAGGTGCCTAATCTAGGCTTCGAAGTCACGACAGGGAAAAGGATATGGCAGGAGGCATCCAGCCCGTTTTCACACAACCTGGACCCAAGGCGTACAGGTGGTGAGGTACATCTGAACTTCGGTATCGATTGGGCAGAGGTGGCCACGAGGATAAGAAATCGTCAGGCGCTTTAACAACTGACGAGTTCAAGTGCGCGGGTCCAGCGTCGATGAAGAGCGGCTGGTCCCGCGTGACTCGGAGATCAACGCTTTATGGCATCACACTCGTTACGCAAGGTGCTGTCTTTAATGTTGCCGCAACCAGCATGGGCGTAGGTACTCAACATCAATAACATCGCAATGATAGCTCTCATCACTCTCTCCATAAAGTGTCAGGAAATAGCCTGACGCTGACTGATCCAAGATGATCTTGTTGTTGTAACGAGCTATCAAATTGACATCAATTTTTGGGAAGGTTCCATGGGGGATGTGACTATCGGGCATACAGTTTTTATGTTTCGGCGGCACCTGAATCGCCCCTGACTTCGTAGGCATTCGGCGTGACTGCTTTTGGCCGATTCTGTTGAAAAAGTCGGCGGCAGTTTTTGAGGCATCAAAGTACGCGTCGGAGTTTGAAATCTTGAATGTCCGCAGAGCTTTCAGGCTGAGATTTCACGTAGAAACGTGCTGAAGAGGCGCTTTCACGGGCCCATCCTGCTGTGTTCTGAAAAAGCCGACTTTTTCAACAGAATCGGCCGATGACTGCCTGTCGCCACCGGCAGCTCTGGGTCGACTCCCACCCATACATAGTGAACGTCAGAGTTCGGTCAAGGTGGTTCCGCGAGCTATGCCAGCATATGAAGCATGTCCATGAACATCGGACCTGAGAGATCACGTATCTCTCCGTCGTCAGCAACCAAGCAACCTACAGCGCCAGCGAATGACTCTTGGTCATGCGCTGGGATGTCCAGGCTGCAAATGATCCTGTAGCGGAACAGCCAGCCGCAGGCGACGCGACCGCACAGTTCTACCGTTTGATGATAACCATCAACGGACATGGGCCGGGCACCGTGGGCCTGCGCAAGGTTATATGCTGCACTGCCGGTAGATTCGCGTTGGGAAGATTCGTTGTTCATACGCACTGGAAATGGCTGAAGTAGCAGTCGATTATCTACTCGTATGGTTTGAATGTCTGGGCACCCGCTCTCTATTACGGCCCTTGCGACAGGCAGAGATCGGCCAAACGCTGCCGCTCACCAGAGATAAATTTTGAACGTCCCAACGCCTGGAATGAGTCCCTCGTAGCCGCAAAACAAAGCCTGTTAACATGCATCTCAACGCGTCGCACATTGACCTATCCGAAGAAAATCTTTAAGCGCCGCCTGATAGAGCGTCAATGGCTGATTGTCCGTATTGAATAGTGCAAACGGAATCATCGTGAGATGTGAAAACGACGTGGCGTTTATCGAGTAGGTTTTCTGCCTGCAAAAGCGTTGATCCTTATTCAATATAAAATTGAACTTGAAAAGGTTTGTCCGCGTACACCAACTGGGGATCAAACCCAGACTCAGGCCCGCCAAGTAATCTTGTCCGCAAGCGCCGCCAGATGAGAACTCCGAGATCTTTATTTCTAATTCCGGCAGGGTCGGGGCGGCAAGGCTGGGGCCCGTATCCTGTGCATCGGGAATAACTTTGAGTGTCGCTGAGTATGCGTCCTTGCCGAAGCGACTGTCTTTCCATGGGGAGTTTATTGCGTAACTGAAGCTGGAGATGATTTCTTGTGTTTCGGGTTCAGCGGGTTCGTTGATTGTCGGCTGGGACGAATAAGATGTGCAGCCGGAACAGAGTATCGCAGTGCTGAAAAACACAAACCCATTGGCTATTAAGCGACGGATACTCAGTTTTCCCTAACTATCAATTAGCCGACATTCCTGTCACTTAATGCCGTATAGCATCTTATCTACACGCCGGATTGCTGAATCAGCATAACAGGGTAGACTGTACGCGCGACACTTCGGGAGAGAGAGAAGGCCGCCGCCATGCTTTCTTTGCCCCAATCCAATGCGAACCCGCGAACTTTGAAAGCAAACGCCTGCCCAAACCCCGCCATCACCAAGGTTGCGCCACTAACAGGGAGAAAATAATGAAGCAGGACGCCAGCAAGCGCTCATCAATTCATACCGGCTTGGGCACTGTCATCGCACGCCTGGGGCTGTTGTTCATCGTGCCGTTGGCTGTCGGCGGCTGCACCTTCAAGAAAACCGATGTCCAGAACCCGGCCGAGATGGCCAAGTACGACCCCGCCAGTACGGCGCGCATCCGCCTGATCAGCGGGCAAGGGGCATACGCAGGTTTCGTATCCGGCCAAAGTTGCGAGCAGTATTTCAACGACACTTACAGAAAAGCGCTGGCCGCCCGCGAGCGGCCGCAAGGATGGAGTCCTTCGCGTATCGAGCCCAGCGGTCAGAGCATGGATATCTTCGGCATGTGGCCTTCCGACTATCAGAACAATGTCATCGGCATGCCGGCCTCCCCGGTCAGCGCGAAGATCGATGAGACGCGCAGGTACTTCGATGAACGTGTGGTCCCGGCCGGGCAGCCGCTGATCGTGTTTGTGGCGTTCGTCACATCCGGGTCCAGTTGCTCATCAGCACCCGTCAGTTTCGTGCCACGCGCAGGCGCCGACTATGAAGTCCGGCAGGCATTCCAGTCGCAAACATTCCAGACAACGTGCCGCAATGAGGTGGTTGAGTTGAAAGCCGGCGAGGAAAAACCGATGTCCCCGAATTACTGCATCCAGGACTCGTCGGGCGATTATCACACCCGCAGCGTTACCCCTGTCAGCCAGGCTGGGCAATAAGCCGACCGGGCCTGGTATAGGATGGCCGCTGTTTGTGCAGCCACTTTCACGCTGGCCCTTTTGCGCTGAAAAAAGGGCGTTATCAGCCAGCCTAGCTACGCCGAAGCGACGACTGGCGTTGGAGGGCTCCTAGAGAGGGACCTTGGAGAATGAGACAAGGGAGCCCCCCAGCCCCATCAACAAACTCCGAAAATAGCCCATAGCTAGCCTGTCTCGAATGTCTGCTCCTGGCCGATTTTTGCCTGTCGCGACCGGCTGAAAAAGACCCAAAGCTGACGGTCGGCTTGGCTTAGGTTCAGATTGAGCAAGCCGGTCTCTCACCCAACCGCTCTACCAACCTTACGAGATAACCATCGGGATCCTGGACGATGAATTCGCGCTGACCTACTTCTATTTTGTCAGCCCGATACCAGGTGTCTTTGCATTCTCGATAGAGTGGAAATCCAGCCTGAACAAGTTTTTGGATGATGGGTGCGATAGCCTCAACATCAATCTGTAGGTTGATGCCTCTTCCAAACGGTTTGGTCAATGGCGCAGTCAGCCATTGACCCGCGTCCGGATCAATCTGCTCAAGCATTACTTGAGCACCATTCAAATCAAGGTACGCAAATCCGTCATCCGAACGTTGATAAGCTACTTTGAACCCCAGAAGAGAAACCCAAAAAGCCAGGCTGCTATCCAGGTTGGTGACCATTAACTCCGGAACCAGTTTGTTACGTTCGAACATGAGATGACTTCCATTTCAAAATGCTTGTTTTTGTGAGCGGGCAGGTTCTGCACCTACGGCTTCGCTGCCAGGGCGGGATCGTGGTGAGCATGATGATGCACGCTTGGGTGGGAGTTATCGAGTCGCTTTGAGTGGCAGCTTCTGGCCGTTTTCTGCCCGTCGCTACGTGCAGAAAACCACCCGTTAAAGGTAACGGCGATACGAGAAGAAATTGAGGCGGATGAGCTGTATCAAACCATCGGAAATGTCGCGGTAAAGGTGGTGCCACTCTCTGGCGTTGAATTCACCGATACGACACCGTTATGCGCCCTGACGATCTCTCGAACGATAAAGAGTCCAAGCCCCACGCTGCGCGAATCGGTGCCGGTATTTCCCCCCCGAATCATTGGCTCAAACAAAACACCCATCAACGAGTCGGGAATAACCGACCCCTGGTTTTTTACCGATACAACGGCGTGATCCTGTTTAACGCGTGAAGTGATCGTGATCGGCTGTTGTAAATCACCATAAGCCACGCTGTTAGCCACCAGATTGCCAATGATTTGCTGCACCCGGTCCGCATCCAGACAGGCGTTGCCTGTCCCCACAGTCTGATGCACCAACGTGGCTTCGGGGAATGTCATACGTAATTCATCGACGCTGGCGCCAACGAAGGCGTGCAAATCCACGGTTGAAGGGCTAAGCGTGATGCCTTGCCCAACCCTGGCCAATGCCAGGTCCAGCAGGTCGGCAATCATGCGTTCGGCACGGTTTACCGACTGGCTGATGTGGCCCAGCATTTTGCTTTCTCGAGTGGTGCGTTCTTCTCGGGCAAGGATGCCAGAGGCCATTTTGATAGCCGTCAGCGGATTTTTCAGATCGTGACTGACGATGGCCACCATTTGTTCGGCGAACGAGGCGCGAAGCTGTGCCTCTTCATAGGCGCTTTTAAGCTCGGCTTGGGCCTGCCTGAGGGCCGATTCGGCGGCGGTTTTTTCGCGCAGCAGGTCTTCGGCGACTTTTCGTGCGTTGAGCAACTCGCGCTCGTACTTGTCGCGATCTTTGGTGCCAAAGAGCGCCAGCTCATAAAACGCACCGCTGGCGTGCTCGCGTCGGACGCCGTTGAGCAACATGGTCACGATGTGTTTGTCATGGTGAACCAGATCGAGTTTTACTTCGGCGACGGATCCTTGCATCTGCATCAGCGGCGACCAATGCGTTTGATGGAAGATGCGCCCGCCCATGGTCAGCAGGTCCTGAAAACGCCGCCCGATGAGTGCCTGGGCGTCCAGGCCGATCGAATGGCTAAACGTCTGGTTGCTGCGAAGAATCGTGCCGTCTTCCTTCGTTACCACCAACCCGCAGGGGGCTTCATCGAACAGCATCTGATTATCGGGTAGCAACGGCTGGTCAGTTGACATGTTCGCCTATCCAGGGTGACAGGAAGTTCTCCATAGCTTCGGAGCATGCACTGGGCGCGCTCATGTGTGGGCAATGGCCGACGTTGGCCACCAGGCAGAGCGTACTGTTGGGCAGCACAGCGTGCAGGTAGTCACCCACGGCGAGGGGGGCGATCAGGTCGTCGGTGGATTGCAGGATCAGCGTGGGTGTCGCCAGCCCGACGATGTCCTGGCGGTTGTCGGACATGAACGTCACTCGTGCAAATTGCTTGGCGATATCGGGCTCGGTGCGGCAAAAACTGTTCGTCAGCTCTTCGCTCAGTGCCGGTTGCCCTGGTGTGCCCATGATCACCGGGGCCATGGTGCTGGACCAGCCAAGGTAGTTGCTGTCGAGTATGTCGAGCAGCGAGTGGATGTCCTCCAGCTTGAAACCACCGACATAGTCGTCGGTGTCGATATAGCAGGGTGAAGGGCCGATCATTATATGGGCGGCAATGCTTCCGGGCGCTTGGCGGTCAGCCAGGGTACCGATCATGCTGCTGACGGAATGGCCGACAACGATCACCGGCCCACGGGCGTAATGGTCGATGATTTCATTCAGGTCCCGGGCGTACCCGGCCAGTGAGTTGTACTTTTCCCGATCATAGGCTTCGAGGTCCGACTCACCCGCTCCGACGAGGTCATACAGGACAACTGTAAAGCGATCGGTGAAACCTTCGGCGAGATAACGCCACATGGACTGATCGCAGCCGAAACCATGGGAAAAGATCAGCGTTGAAGGACCATCGCCCATTACTTTTACGTTGTTGCGATGTTGAAGGTCCATGCGTGCCGCCCCGGTCGCGCCAAAGGTTTTGATGTCTGCGGCAGTGTAGATAGTCGAAGGGATCGCGTCACGCGGTATAGGTTTATGACTCCTGAAGAAGTCGCACTTGGTTCGGGCAAACATTTTAATTCTGGCGTCGAGATGCTGAAGACGAATGTCCGCTGATGCTATTGAAAAAGTGGTACTCGCTTAGCCAAGGTGACCGCCTGCATCAATGAATAGCTTGCGGAGTTTTTTTCGAGCCGCCTCTGAAGGACGCTGTGAATAGCGTTGAAACTCTTCTTCGGCTGTGTCGGGCTTGCCGTTCATGGCCAATACAAACGCGTATGCAAGAGGATGTTGTATGTAATTGTAGAAACCCAGGCCACCCGTCGACAAATGCTGCTTGACCCGCTCGAAAGCACCAGGCAGGTCGGTTATCGAACGAGCCTCGTTCCAAAACGATTCAGCTTTTGGAATGGCAGCCCGGAGGATATTGGGAGCGCTGGTTGCTATGACATCAAGTCCGTAGCTGTATGAGATATCAAACGCTCGATCTCGCACATCGAAAGTCAGATCAGGTCGTGCTGATTTTGACGTCCTGTGCCATTTGATTTCATTGCCGGAAAGATGGGGAACGAAGTCCAGTGACAGAGCCCATGACGGCGCCAGCGCGCCGCCTTTGCGCTGCTCAAGGCGAAAGAGTTGGCGAATGGGAGCATTGACGCTACGCAGCCAGGACAGCGGGCCCTGAACTTCGAACCCTAACGGCTGTAAAAGTGACTCTACGGTTGGCGAAACAATTTCGTGGATTTGATCTATTCGCACTATTTCGAACGTTTTTCCCTGCATCGTCGGCCCCATGCTCAAACGTAATCCCACTTCGACAACTTCGGTCGTTGGTTCGACCTCAGATAATGGATGGAGTCTTCTTCATCCACATTCGGGAATCAAGGCACACGAAACTTCTCTCGGCGAACTGCTTTTTACATCAGGCAGAGGTTGAACTGTCCTTTTGCAAAAGTAGCTCTCCCGGTTGGTCTGAGACAAAATCTGCCCATCGGCCAGCGGGAGAGTACGCAGCATGATGGGAGAGTTATGGAGTGGGCAGGATAGGCTGTTTTATTCGTTCAATCTTGAAGACCACATGGCCAAACTTACACCTCAAGGGCCACCCGCCACAGGATAGGCGCGCCTGCCTCAAGCAAAAAACCTCAAATCAACCCCCTGACAAAGCAGCAGCGGGTTAAGCACCTTCAATAGACCGTCACTGTCGCTGAAACTCTTTCAGGCCCCGCGAACATATTCCAAGAGGAGCCAAGCCCCAAGCGGAAGAAATGCTAGATGTGATTGAGCAAGTTGGTCATAGTATTTTCCGATTAGGCCAAATCCACATCTTCCATTAGGGCTCTACAAGACAACATGTCTAGCATTGCGATCACCGATCTAACTGTGCCTTGGGACGTCGACAGCATTTCGCGCCCCGTCGTGGCCTTGAGTGCCACATCGGTAACAAAGGACTGGGAAAATGCGAGGCATCAGCACCGCAAGGCGCAGCTGATCTATTCCCTACGCGGCATCCTCAACTGCGAAATTGAAGACGGTGTCTGGATCGTGCCGCCGCAGTGCGCCATATGGATACCGGGAGACTTGCCTCACGCGGCGCGGGGGGCGGGTGAAACGGAATGCTATTGCCTGTTCGTTGAGCCAGACGCAGCACCGGACCTTCCGAAAACCTGTTGCACGATTTCGGTATCGCCATTGCTACGTGAGTTGCTACTGAAGGTGGCCGGTTTTCCTGAGTTATATGCCCAGGGGGGGCGAGAAGACCGGTTAATTGCCGCATTGCTCGATGAGTTGGTGGCGGCCCCCGTGGAAGACTTGCATCTGCCCATGCCGCGTGATCCCCGATTACGCCGCCTCGTGGAAATGATGCTGGCCGACCCCACGGACAAGACGTCGAAGGCCGACTGGGCTACTCGAATTGGTATGAGCGAGCGAAGCATGAGCCGTCTTTTGCTGCATGAAATTGGAATGAGCTTTGGGCGCTGGCGTCGGCAACTGCATGTGATCCTTGCGCTTCAACGTTTGACCAAGGGTGAAAGCGTGCAAACGGTGGCAATAGAGCTGGGGTACGAAAACGCCAGCGGGTTCGTAACCATGTTCCGCAAGGCCGTGGGCAAACCTCCGGCACGCTACCTATCGGATCGCATCAGCGGCGCAGAGCTCGCTTCCTTGCCCGGCATCATGCTCCCCAATGAACTCTCACACTGATGCATCAGACTATCTTGGTTCGGGACCACCGGCCGCCCACCGTCGCCTGTGGTCCTTCCTTGCGAAGTTGCCGACATTTCGCAACGTCGTGGTGATGGTGAAGACTGGCTCCTCGTCGAGAGCAAAGCCTTTATCGGATGCCGGCGACTGCAGGTGTTCGGGCAACGCCAGGTCTTCAACGAAAACCATCCGAGCACCAAAATGACATCGCACTTGGCCTAACTGAATAATAATCTGGCCGGGTTTCGCCATCGCTCCCCGTTGTCTCTATTGTTAAATGAAACATCTAAATACAAATGAGTATTGTTGATGTTCATTATCGCAACAGTTGGGAAGTCCCGTTGGCCAATTGATATGCGCGCAGAGCCCGCTGGCTATCCTCATCTGGATGGGTCGTACAAGGGCGCAATCAGGAACGCGCTCCGCACCGTGATGGGATCGGCAGTTGCGGCGGCAGTCCTCATTAGCGCGCAGGACGCATTCGCTGCCGAGCCAGGGCAGATTCAAACCAAGGCTGAGGGGCCGTCTCAAGAAGAGATAGCTTTGCCGGCCATCACCATAACGGGCCCCATGGATACGGCGACCACGGAAGGTACTGGCTCCTACACCACGGGCCAGACGTCGGCGGCGACGCACCTGCCGCTTTCGCTGCGAGAAACACCGCAGTCGGTGACGGTGATCACCCGCCAACGCATGGACGACCAGCAATTGAACTCGGTGCAGAGCGTGCTGGATAACACCACGGGCGTCTCGTCGTACCAATCCGACAGCGAACGGACGAGTTTCTATTCGCGTGGCTTCCTGATCAACAACGTTCAGTACGATGGCATACCCACCGTCGTCGGCGACATCGTCAGCGGGAGCGGCATCAGCTCCCTCGATACCGCGTTCTACGATCGTGTCGAGGTCGTGCGCGGCGCCTCCGGCTTGCTGACCGGCACCGGCAATCCCTCGGCCGCCATCAACCTGGTGCGCAAACGACCGACCCGCGACTTCTCGGCGTCCGCCTCGCTCGGTGCAGGGAGCTGGGATACCCACCGGGAAATGGCCGACGTATCGACTCCGTTGACCGAGGATGGCCGTATCCGCGCCCGCATGGTCGGGACGTCCCAGGAAGGAAACTCGTACATTGATGGCTACAAACCGCAGAGGAAGGCGTTCTACGGCATCATCGAGGCAGATCTGACACCCGACACGACGGTGAGTCTGGGCTATGACTACCAGGACAGCACGCCGAAGGGCTCCACCTGGGGAGGTTTACCGCTATGGTTCAGCGACGGCACGCAGGCGGAGTATTCACGCTCCAAGAACTACGCGCAGAAATGGAGCCATTGGGACAACACACTCAAGACGGCGTTTGCCGAGATCGAGCACCGCTTTGACAATGGCTGGAATCTCCGGGCCGTCGCTAATCAATACCGCACGGAATTCGATGCCGAACTGCTCGGCCTGGTCGGCCGCCCCGATCGCGCCACGGGGCTGGGCTCCTTTCCCAACGGGGCTCTTCCGGTGGCACTGGCGTCCGAAGGTAGCAGCCGTCAAAACACCTTCGACGTGATGGCGAGCGGCCCCTTCGAACTGCTTGGCCGCCAGCATGACTTGGTGGTGGGGGCGACGAGTTCGCGCCGCACCGCCAGCCAGGAAGCTATCGCTCCGTTCTTTGCAGGCTTTACGCCGGTCAACGTCTATGCACTGAGCCCAGCCTTTCCCCGCCCCAACTTCGATGCCTTGGCTTCGATACCGACCCGCACCCTGATCAAACAGAGCGGTGTCTATAGCGCAGCCCGGTTCTCGCTGGCCGATCCTCTGAAACTCATTGTCGGCGGCCGCTTCAGCAACTACGAAATCGACGACGCCGTCGGCGCCTCATCGTTGCACTACAAGAAGAGCAGTGAATTCACCCCGTATGCCGGCTTGATCTACGACATCGACAAGACCTATTCGGCCTACGTGAGCTACACGGGCATATTCAATCCGCAAACCGACTATCGCGACAGCAAGGGCAACGTACTCACGCCGACAAAGGGAAAAACCAAGGAAATCGGCCTCAAAGGCGCTTACATGGACGGGCGTCTGAATGCGTCGGTGGCCTTGTTCCAGACCGAGTTGGACAACGCTGCACAGATGGTCGCAGGAACCCGTACGCCAAGTGGTGCCCAAGCCTATACGGGCTCGGATGGGACGAAGTCGCGCGGGATCGAGTTGGACTTGCAGGGCGAGCTGGCGCGTGGCTGGAACATCTATTCAGGCATCGCCCATTTCACGGCACAAGATGGCGATGGCGTCCGCTTGAATTCGCAAATACCACGCACCACTGCCCAGCTTTTCAGCACCTACCAGTTGCCCGGAGACTGGAGCAAGTTGACGCTAGGCGGAGGCGTCAAATGGCAAAGCCGCTTCTACCAGGCGGCCAACACAGGCACCAGTTCGCTGGGCGGGGAACAAGGTTCTTATGCGCTGGTATCACTGTTGGGGCGCTACGCCATCACGAAGCAGATCACCGCGGCGGTCAACGTCAACAATGTGCTCGACAAGAAGTACGCGTTGGAGAAGGGAGATTTTGACACCGTAGGTTATGGCGCACCACGCAACTTGATGGTGACGCTGGACTATAGGTATTGATTTTTCAGCAGGCGAACGCTTCACCCGTTAGAAATCCCCAGACATACAACAGCCCATTGATTATCGAGAAAGCTCCTATGCCCCTTCAGCCTACCCTACACCCCGTCCAAGACCCGGCCGTGAACAACCCAAACAAAGTCGCCTTGTTTTGGCTGACGACAGCCGCTGGTGCCGTACTTTTTGTCACCTTCCAGTTATTTTTCTACGTAAACGACTTTGTGAGAGCGCACGGAGCGACACCGGCGATTACTTTTGAGCCCGATGTGCTTTGGATGTTTTCGGCATTCTATGGGTCTTGGATCGTGACGGTGCTTCTCGCGCTGATCGGAACGCGTAAGGCTCAGGGGGTTGCCCTGGTCCTCGGCAGTCTGCTTGTCGTCCTGAATACCCTCGGGGGAATCTCCGACGGGTTGCGCGACGGTTGGCACGTTGCCTTTTCGGCAGCGTTCTTCATTACGTTACCCGGTGTATTCGCCATTGCGGCCACCTGGCGTTGCATCAAAAGCAAAGGAAACGGCCATGTCGATGAATAGTTCTGACTTCCCATTGGTCTGGATGAACCTTACGCAAGAACCCGGACATGATCACCAGAAGGACTTCGACGAATTCGAGGCCAATTTGCAGCGCGGGGAACCCTTCGTACTTTTGACCGATACCGTACCTGCAGAAGACCATGAGCACTCGCCGGAAGAAAAGAAGCGCACCGCGCTCTGGATGAAAAAGCACAAGGTTGAATTGCGAAAGTTGGTTCTGGCAATGATCCTGGTTGAAACCCACTCCGCAAAACGTCTTGGTTACAAGGCATTTGCGGTCGTTTTTGCCAAGTTCTGGGGTTACCCTCTGCTTCTTGCTGCTTCACGTGAGCAGGCAATCGAAATGGCAAGAGAACTGCTCTCAAAGGATGGAAAGCCATCTCACTGATGGTCCCCGCTGGCGTCCGATTTTCGATGAAACTCTGCTGCCGCGCACCGTCTCGGCGAGCTGCTGCCCTAACCGTTGCCCGATCGCCGGCTTCCACCACACCAGCGAGAACCCCACGCCTACTGGCCGAGCATGACGCGACGCCAGTAGATGCCGGCCACGCGCAGCCCATCCGACTTCGGGCGGTGCTCCAGGCCGGTTTCGATGGCAATCTCCCTGGCTGGCTGCGCCAGCTCCCGATTGCGCAGAGTTCCCGGCAAATTCCGGGCGAGGATCACCTGCTGCACGCCCCATTCTCCGCTCTCGAATTTCTCTATTTCTAAGAACAGTGTTCGGTGCAGCGAGTCGTTCCAGTTTTTGTAGGGCCGTGATGACCGCTTTTGGCCGATAGTTGCCTGTCGCGGCAGGCTCAAAACGACCCAAAGCCGACACCAGTTGCTGGAAGCAGTCGGCGCAAAGCGGCTTCAGATCAACAATGGGATCTCAGCTTCTGTGATTCACACCTACAAGCCGCATAGAATTTCGCGTCTCATCTGGAGAGCAATTGCTGCGAAGCCCTTTCCAGTGCCACGCTTGCGGGGCGCATAGTCTTGATTAGCAGAAACATCCTCCCATTGAATCACCGACTCCACGTACCTATGAGTGCTATCGGTTTCAATTTCAAACTCTATGAACCGCTCTGTGTGAGTGAGCAAAAGACCATAAAGGCTTGGCATTCCGGGAAAGTCGACTTCAAGGTCGAGTACGACGGTTTCTGACCATCTAATGCCTTTCGACTCGCCATAGTTTTTTAAGGCGAGGGGAATCCCTCTTGCCAACCAAGCTTTGGCGGTTACCATGAGTCCGTGTGCCACAAGAGCATTTTGCTCTTGCACGTTCAGTTGCCGCTTTTTTAGCAGACGGTCAATGTCCACTTCAATCTCCTCAAAAATCGTCGCTTCCAGAATGACGATGACCTATCAAACGCGCAACGACTCAGGCGATTCCCATCTCCACGCTGCTACCCGGTCCGCACGGGGCGTAGCGACGTTCCGATGTCTTTACCGAAAGACGTCTTTTGACCCGAAGCGGCCGCTCATGAGTGGCTTCTGCCGTCCACAAAACGGACTCCAAAAACGTCTACGAAACCCGGGGCGATTCACCGATACTGCTGTGTGCGATATCAGGAGGAACAGCATTGATAAAAGGCATCAATTTGCAGGTACTTATCACAGTGGACGAAGCCCGACTGCTCGGTACACCAGCAGATTTCAACACCGTTTCGCGAGCTATTCGAAAATGTAAGGTGGGTACGAGCATCCACCTGCCGCTGAGAGGTAGCCAGTCACAAAGTAATTCATTGGAAATCAGGTGTACCAACGATTCCTTTGCTATTGGCCACAGGGAGGGTGCGCTGTTCATTGCTTACCCGGAAAAGCTACGAGGTCGACTGTCTCCGTGTTTCGCAATGCCTGCCGAAACCTTCTCGGGATCGATTTTTTTCATCAATACCTCAGAAATTGAATTTCTTCATGACTTGGCTGAAGGGTCATTGAAAATGGTTCTGCAAGTCGGGGATCCTGATCAATGTTGACCCTATGTTCGGATAGTCGCTTTGAACCGTAAGTGGATGAGGTCAAAGGGCAGCTACTGGCCGATTGTTACCTGTCGCGAACGACTGCTCCGCCGCTTGGCTGACTGTCGCTTGGACGATACCTGAGCGCGCTGGCATTCCTTGTGGGAATGTAGCTCATAAAATTAATGAATTTTTATTATCGCTCTTTATGGCCTAAGTTGATTCAAGGACAGGGAGAACCGCCTTGAAATCACCCATTAACTCAGTTGAAAAGTTTGATAATGCTCGGGCTAGTGAATACGGACGACAGAGCCGTATCGCACTGGCAGGTTATGACGCCTGTCAGGACCTGGTGGCGTGCATGCTCGCGGCAAGCCTTGGAAATAGGCGCTCGGCAAAAATACTGGTAGTCGGCGCTGGCGGTACGGCGCAGGAGATCATCGCGATGGCCAGGCTTGAGCCAGGCTGGCGCTTCACCGCCGTTGATCCATCTGAATCGATGCTGGAAACCGCGAAACAGCAGTTAGCCGTCAACAACATGCTTGAAAGAACGGACGTGCACCTTGGGCACGTTGAAGACTTGGTCGCAGATGAGTCCTACGACGCAGCCACGTTGATCGGTGTACTCCATCATCTCGATGGGGATGATGCCAAGGGAGACATTCTGCGATCCATTCGGGCTCGTCTGAAACCGGGGGCTCCGCTGATTGTCGCCGGCAATCAATATGCCTATGCCAGCCAGCCGTTGCTCCTCGCCGCCTGGGGGCAACGTTGGCGGCAGCACGGAGCCAGTCCGGATGAAGTGAAAGTCAAACTTGGGAAAATTCTTCAAGGCGCTGACCCTCCACATTCTGAGGCGGCTGTTCAGAAGCTTTTGCATGATGCGGGTTTTGGGGACGCTACCCGTTTTTTCAGCAGTCTTTTCTGGGGGGCCTGGTTAACGTGTAGAACGGTCTGAACGGCGAGCTGAGTGGCAGCTCTTGGCCGGAAGGCAGCCTTTCACAGCGTGCAGAAATCGCCCCATGGTTAACCGCCTTAATCGGCAGAAACCGTTCACGTGCAGTCATCACGAGGGCGAGCGCGGAAGTTCATTGAAGGGATCGCCCTCAAACCAAGGTGAGCATCGAGGCCAAATCAAATGAAACCTCAATGGCCATCTCTGCCCACCTGGGTAAATCCTCAACGCTTCAGCAATAGTTAACGCCTGAAAGCATGCCTCTTGGCTATCGAGACAATCAGCAGCCCCGGCAGCAGCAACGCCAACGCTACCCAGGGAATAGCGCTTGCTCCCCAGGTTTCCAAGAGAACGCCGCCGATCACACCACTGCCTGCAAACGCCAGGTTAAAGACGGTGACCAGCATTGATTGCGCAATATCCGCGCCGTCACCGGCAACATCAGCCAAGGCGGTTTGCAATAAGGTTGGCGCACCACCGAAGCTCATCCCCCATAAGACGATGCTGATATAGATCGCACTCGCGGGCAGGCCACCGAACCCAAGGGTAAACGCAACCAGGGTGAATGCTGTCAGGCTGAGCAATACCAGGCTCCGAAGCCTGCCATCAATCAGCGTGCCGATCATCCATAGACCGAACAAGGCTGCCATACCGAATAAAAGGAGGCCCCGATCTACCTGATCGGCCAATCCAACAGAAGCCAGGAACGCAGCAATATAGGTATAGAGGGTGTAATGGGCCAGGATCCAGAGCATGACCACCGCCAGCACGGGCCGCACCCCCGGGGTTTGCAAGACCTTGCGTAGCGGCAGGCGTTGATCGGAGCGTTGTCCGGGATAATCAGGCACTTTCAGATATATCCAGGCCATCAGCAAAAGGCTGAATCCTGAGAGCGTGCCGAATACGCAACGCCATCCCAGCAGTTTGCCGAGCCAGGCACCCAGCGGTACGCCCAGGGCAAGAGCCAAAGGGATGCCGAGCATGGCCAGCGCCATAGCGCGACCTTGCAGTTGTGGGATGACCAACCGTCTGGCGTAGCCGGCCAGCAGGCTCCAGGCCAGACCGGTTGCAATACCCACCATGAAGCGAGCAGCCAGCGTCAATGAAAACCAGGGCGACAGGGCCGTCACCGCATTACAGGCGCAAAACACCCCGACGGCCAGTAATAGCACCCAGCGCCGACGCCAACCCTGCAACGCGAGCGTCAAGGGAATAGCCGCCAACCCTGAGCCCAGGGCGCAGAGTGTCACCATCTGACCGGCCCACGCTTGCGACACACCAAATGCCTCGGCGATTTGCGGCAACAGTCCTGCTGGTACCGTTTCGTTGGCGGTGGCGATAAAGCTACCCATTGTCAGCGCCAACAGGGCCCCCAGTGGGAGACGCCCGGTAGTGAGGTATTCGGTATTACCTGAAGTCGTGAAAGAGCCATTTTCAAAGTGTGATTTGCCGGTCATGACCTGTGCTCAACGGGAGGGGAGGCATGAGTGTGATGAATTGCCACTGATTTGATAATTGGCCTACCATTTGATGAACTATCAAATTTGAATTGAATATGGCCACTGACCGATTGGGTGATATGCGTTTGTTTGTCGAGGCGGCGGCACTCGGCAGCTTGTCTGCCGCAGGACGCAAGCTGGCGCTGTCGCCAGCCGCGGCCAGCGCGCGTCTTATCAAGCTTGAGGCGGCGCTGCGCACCAAGTTGTTTGATCGCACAACGCGTCAGTTGCGCCTCACGGAAGAAGGTCGGTTTTATTTGCAACAGTGCTGGGTTGCATTGCGGGCTATCGATGAAGCGGAAGCGGGGCTTCAAGCCAGTCAAACAGAGGTGCGTGGCAAGGTACGGATATCCGCGTCTGCCGATTTTGGCCGCAATCTTTTGAATGACTGGCTTGAGGCATTCAGTTCATTGCACCCAGAACTGTACATCGCGCTGACGTTGTCGGATTCGGTGTCGAACCTGGTGCAGGACGATGTCGATCTGGCAATCCGGTTTGGACAGCCCCATGAAAGCTCGATGATCGCCAGGCAGTTGGCGCCCAACTGGCGAGTACTGTGCGCTTCGCCTGACTATCTGGCGCGATACGGTGAACCCCAGACTCCTGCTGACTTGGTTGACCACAAGTTCATCGTGCTGGTGACTTCCGCAGGCCCATTGAACACCTTTCACTTTGTGGTGGACGGGCAGGAATGGAACCACACCGTACCCATGAGCCAGGCATGGGAAACAAATGATGGCGCACTCGCGCGCGCATGGGCATTGGCCGGGCATGGCATCGCACGTAAGACCATTTGGGATGCCGCAGCCGATATCCGTGCGGGGCGACTGAAAGTCCTGTTGCCTGACTTTTGTGTCCGAGAGGCCGGCGTCTACGCGTTATTACACGGCAGTCGTTACCGGGTTCCCCGCGTGCGTGTATTGCTGGATTTCCTTATCGAGCATTTTGATCGCGCAACCCATGAGCTGTTGTTCGACCTTAAAGCACCTGATGCCAGGAGGTCGTAAGCCACGCCATATCAGATAAGTGTCACGGTCAAGTGCCAAGGTTCACCAGCTGGGTCAACACGGCAACTAGCGAAACACTGCCCTGAATTCGTTCGATATTGCCGCCCTCAAACGAGATCCACCCCTCATTGAAACCATCGAGCATGCGGATTCGAGCCAGCGGGTGCTGCATCCCTTGTGCGCGAAAGAGGTTGTCCCAGGTCTCTCTCGGCACTGCCTGAGCTTGAACAGAACGGCCCAGTATCAGGCTGAATGTAGCGGCAATGTCTTCAGGGCTCACGTGCTGCCCCTCCAGTTCGACAATGCGCTGGCCGTGCCAGGATTGCTGGATGAGTGCAGCGGCCGTCCGGCCGACGTCCGCTGTTGCGATCATGGGCACTGTTTTATCGAGTGGTTGCAGGAAGCTGTGGATCACCCCCTCATCTCGTGCCGTGGCCACGTCCCACAAGGCATTCTCCATGAACCAACCAGGGCGCAGGAACGTCACGGGAACATCAAGCTTGCTCAGGGCTTGTTCCATGAGCGTGCGTTGGGTAAGCAGGTTGGTGTTCACGGCTTGGGCACCGATGGTCGAAAGACAGACGACTCGCTGTGGCTGCGCCGTTGCGATGGCCTCGCTCACTGCCGCAATCACCGCTTTGGCCTCGGGGAAGTGCGGTTCGGGATCAAAATCCGACGGTGGCAGGATGAACACACCTTGGGCGCCTTTAAATGCCCGCGTCAGTGCGGCGGCGTCGTCCATTTCTGCAATGGCGATCTCGCAACCGAACGCTTCCCACGATTCAGCTTTGTGAGCGTCGCGCATCACGGCGCGAACGGGTTGCTTGTTTTCCAGCAGAGCACGGGCAAGTGCGCCGCCGACCTTGCCGGTGATTCCAGTGATTGCGTACATGATTGACCTGCCATCAATGAGTCCGAAGGGGATGCGCCACTGCATCTACGTACATCCATGTGCAGCAGCGATCTGACGGGGGCAGATTATCGAAGCCTGCATGATGACAGAATAGCCATCGAGTCAACTGAGTGATGACCTTAAGTCATGAATTGGCGGGCTCGCCTTCGTATTCTCAACCGACGTCTGTAACCACCTTGACTCGGGCTGTAGAACGAGCCCGATAGCTGTGCGCCGCAGGTTCGGACAGATCCAATACCTCTGTCACGAAATCGATGAATGCGCTGACCTTTGCAGGAGGCAGGTGGCGAGAGGGGTAGAGCGCGTACAGGTGAAAGCTCTCCCCCTGCCAATCTTGAAGTATCTCAACCAGGCTGTTGTCGGCCAGCAGGTCCTTGACCCCACTGGCCTTGACCCGCGCCACGCCTGCTCCGCCAACGCAGGCCGCGATAAGTGTGCTGGACTCATTCACCAGCAAGCGGCCGCTGGTACGCAGGGTGATCTTCTCGCCTGCCGACCCATACTCCCAATCCAATGGCAGGCCCGTCATGGCGCTTTTCATCTGGATACATGAGTGTCCTGCCAGATCGCCAGGTGTATTTGGGCGGCCACGTCGCTTGAGGTAGTCAGGGGAGGCCACGGTGACCGTTCGCGTGTCGAGCAGCCTGCGGGCCACCAACGATGATGAAGGTGGCTGACCGAACCGCACCGCGATATCGAAACCTTCGGCGACCAGGTCGCCGAGCTGATCGCGGACGGTGAGTTCGAGTTCAAGGTTAGGATGGCGCTGCAAAAACTTGTCGATGTGAGGCGCGAGCATTCGTCCTGCAAAGAATGCATCGACATTGACCCGCAAACGCCCTTGCACCGCCGTGGATGCGCCGGTCGCGAGCGTGACGGCATCACCAATGCCAGCCAGCAGGGGGCTGATTTGCGCGTAGAGCTGCCGACCTTCATCTGTCAGGGTGACTGAGCGCGTCGTCCGGTCAAACAAGCGAATGCCAATACTCGATTCCAGGCGAGTCACCGCACGGCTGACCCCTGAGGGCGACATGCCTAAAGCTTCGGCAGCCCGCGCAAAGCTGCCGCTATGCACGATGGCAGCCAGAACACTGATGTTAGCGAGCATGCGACCGTCGAAACTCATGATTTATTGGTGCTCAAAAGTCATCAAATATCTGGCTGTGTGGGCATTCTGTCAATACAGCGCTTTCTCTACCCGCTCCAAACGTTTTGTACCTTCAGGAGGGTTGCCAGGCGATGATTGTTCGGCAACTCCCGAGAAGGCAGCCAAGGAGAGAAAACAGATCCGTCCCCATTTCTGGACCTACACCAGCACGGTCAACCAGGCCGACACCAGCAGCAAAAAAGCCAGTGCAAAGTTCACGCGTTTGAAGGCCTGTGGTGAACCAAAAAACCGAGCACTGCCTACGCCGAGCAATGCCCACAGGGTCATGCACGGCAAGGATACCGACAGAAACACCAGCGACAACACCACCAGCCGCATGGTCTTGTCGCCGCCACTGGCAAACACGCTCGTCACCGCCACCGCCATCATCCAGACTTTGGGGTTGAGCAATTGCAGGGTGGCGGCACCGAACACGCTCAGGCCCTCGTCGCGCGGGGGCGGGTTCAGGGACGGCGGCGCGCTTTGAAAGATCTGCCAGGCCAGCCAACTCAACCAGAGCACCCCGGCCCAGGCCATCGCCTGCTGCACGCGGGGAAACCGCAGCAGCGTCTCGCCCACGCCAAGCCCGACTGCAAACACAATCAGCGCCGCCGCCACGCATGCGCCAAAAATGATCGGCAGCGTAGCGCCCAGCCCCCACCGCGAACTGTGGCTCAGCACCAGAATATTGGTTGGCCCCGGGGTGATCGAGGCCACGAACGCAAACAGCAGGAAAGGCAGCAACGACTCCATGGCTCAGGCTCCCTGAGGACGCATCGAAGACGCAGAAAAGAACAGCGGAAAAGACATGGCATGGACTCCTTGATCAGATAGGAGACCATGGTCGCGGGTCGGCTGGATTCAGTCTGGAAGGTTTGAGCAGCGCTTACGGTAGTCCGCTGGCGTGAGCTGGTAGGCACGGCGGAACCAGCGCCCCATATGGCTTTGATCGGAGAATCCGAGCGCACTGGCTACCTGCGCCGGCGACTCGCCCCGCGCCAGCAGCTGCCGCGCCTTGGCCAGACGCAGCTGGATCAGATAAGCATGAGGCGCCAGCCCAAAGGCTGCCTTGAAGGCCCGCGTCAGGCGAAAGCGATCAACCCCACAGGCTTGAGCCAGATCATCCAGCCCAATGTCCTCGTAGACATGGGCATGCAGATAGTCACGCGCGACCTGGGCCACCAACGGCAGACGCGGATCGAAGGCCCGCCGCTTGCGCCAATCAAGGTGGCAAGTGAGCGACCCCAACAAGGTATCGATGGCGCTCTGGCGCACGATGCGCAAGTCACCCTCATGGAGCACGTGGAAGGCGTGATAAACGGCAGTGGCCAAGCCCGGCTCCTGGCTCAGGGTGTCGGCAAAGCCCGGTTGACTGTTGGCTGGCGCGTGCTCGAACAACCCATGCAACTCCCGTTCAAGCCAGTGCGGATCAAGGTAGAGCATGGAATAGGTAAACCCTTCCTCGGTCGGCGCATGCCCATCGTGGATTTCCCCCGGCTCCAGCATGAATACCTTGCCCGGCGTACTAAGATGGCGCACGCGTCGGCAATTGAACTGCTGCACCCCTTGTTCGGTGACCCCCACCAGAAAACTGTCATGCCAGTGCGGATCGTAGGCATGCCCCTGAAAATGGGCACGAATCGATTCAATCCCGGTATCGGCATCCTGGGACAGCTCAATCCAGTTGCGTTTATCCACGGAAGGCTCCAGATGTAGGGTTCAGCTTTGAACTGTGCGGGCGACTAAATTACCGTGCTTTTGAACAGGACGTTTAGAAGATTTGTGCGGGTTGATGCTGAGCCATGACTGCCTGAGCTGAAAAGGCCGAAAGCCGACCTTTCAGCACCGTGCCCGGCCATCGGTATTGTTGTCCGGGGAGGGCGGTATCCGCTCGAAATGGTTTATTCGAGCCGGTAGCGTCCTATCTCACCTGTCGCCATCACGAGTACACCCGATCCCAAAAGGTTTCGCACCATGCACACGATCCGCACCATGACGCCCTCCGACTACGCCGCCGTCCTTGCGCTGATGCAAGACACGCCCGGCATCTCCCTGCGTGAGGCCGACTCCCGCGAGGCCACCGAGCGCTATCTGGCGCGCAACCCCGGGCTGAGCTTTGTCGCTGAACATGAAGGCCGGTTGATCGGCTGTGTGATGTGCGGCCATGATGGGCGTCGCGGTTACCTGCAACATCTGCTGGTGCTGCCGGCCTATCGACGCCAGGGCATCGCGCAGGCGTTGACCCAGCGCTGCCTCAACGCACTGGAGGCACTGGGCATCTACAAATGCCACCTGGATGTATTCAAGACCAACACCCCTGCGGCCCAGTATTGGCAAGGCCAGGGCTGGCAATTGCGTACCGATATCGACCGTTACTCATTCACCCGGTCGGGCAATGAAAATGCATGAAGGAAGGACCCTATGCTGGAGATAAAACGCGCCACCCCAGATGACGCCGACGCCGCTTTTGATGTTCGCCGCGAAGCGATCCGGGGACACTGCATCGGCGCCTACACCGCCGAACAAATGGCGCTATGGACCCGTGGCACCGCCGAGGATGGCTACCGCGAATTGATGAGCAAGCCGTTTTACCTGGGCTGGTTGAATGGAAAACCGGTCGCCACCGGCATGCTCGACCTGACCAATCACGAAGTCGGCGCGTTGTTCGTGCTGCCGGGCTACACCGGACGGGGGTACGGCAAGGCGATGCTGGATTTCCTGGAGGGCCTGGCGAGGGAGCTGCACATCCAGGAAGTTGTGCTGGATGCCACGTTGAATGCCGCCAGTTTTTACCGGCAATGCGGTTACGTGGGGCAGGACCAGGCGGTCTACCACTCGCCATCGGGGTTGCAGCTGGCGTGTATCCCGATGGTCAAGCGATTGGTTTGCTGAACTCGTACCGTTCAGCTTTGTGGGAAGGATGAAAGCAGGGTCGATCAGCCTAAGCGCACGTCCAAGCAAACCGGCGCGGCGGGATGACAAGTACCCGCGCCTGTATCCCACAAAAGCCCGCGATCTGTGTCTATCGCGCCGGGTGTCAGTTGGATAGGGTCGAGCCACGTTAACTGACGACCGAGCCCACCATGGAACTCACTGCTGTCCCGTTTGGCACCACCGACGGGTCCACTGTCGAACCCGAACTTCACCCCGGTGTTACCGGCAATGCGGTATGGCGCACCCGCCACTTCGGCACCACCCGCGTGCGCTGGGTCGAATACAGCCCCGGCTACCTGGCCGATCACTGGTGCTGGCGCGGGCATGTGCTGCTGTGCCTCGAAGGCGAGTTGCACACGGCGTTGGAAGACGGCCGCCAGTTCACGCTGACGGCCGGGATGAGTTACCAGGTGGGCAATGACATGGAAGGGCATCGTTCATCCACCGCCACTGGGGCCAAGCTGTTTATTGTGGATTAAGCCTGCAAATCCCTCGAAAACATGGGGACTCTCTATCGCAGTGGCAATGTAGTGGCTACACTCTGCGCCGGGGCCCACCCCCTGCTGGCACTTAACGCAGCGTAAGACGTTTAAACCTCACGCTGCCTAAGGGCCAACCCATGATTGACCGTTTCATGCTGTTGCTGGTGCCCGCCTCATTGGCGGTGTGCACCTCGTTCGCAGTGGCCGCTGATAGCGAGCCGTTGTCGCCACGCTTCGATATCACCCGCTTTGAGGTGCGCGGTAATACGCTGCTGCCCGCCGACGCACTGGCGCAGAGTGTGGCGCCGTTCGTGGGGGCCCAGCGCGATTTCAGCGATGTGGCCAAGGCCCAGGAGGCGCTTGAAGGCGTCTTCCACCGACAAGGCTATCCACTGGTGCGCATCGACCTGCCTGAGCAGGAGTTGAACGGTGGTGTGGTAGTGCTGGACGTGGTGCAAGTGCGGATTGGCCAGGTGACGGTCACCGGCAACCAGCATTTCAGCACGGCCAACGTGCGCCAGTCGCTGTCGGCGCTGCAAGAGGGCACCTCGCCTGACCTGGCGGCGGTGTCCAAGAGCCTCAAGCTGGCCAACGAAAACCCGGCCAAGCAGACCGTGATGAAGCTCAAGACTGGCGCGGCCGCCGATACGGTGGACGCCGACGTGCAAGTCAGCGATGAGTCGCCATGGAGCGCTGCGCTGAACCTGGACAACAGTGGCTCCAAGGAAACCGGGCGCACCTACGTCGGTGCCGTGTTGCAGAACGCCAATATGTTCGGGCGCGACCAGGTGATGAGCCTGCAATACACCACCACCGTGGAGAAGCCCGAGCGTGTCAGTGTCTACGGCCTGGGCTACCACCTGCCGCTGTATGCGCTGGGCGACTCCCTGGACTTTTTCACCAGTTACTCGGATGTCGACAGCGGTACGGTGACGGCGGGCATCTTCGACCTGGCCGTCAGCGGCCGCGGCACGATCTTCGGCACGCGCTACAACCACAACCTGGCGACGGTGGGTAATTACCAATCCAAGCTGGTCTATGGCATCGACTACAAGGCCTATAAAAGCAGCCTGGAGCTGTTCGATGTGCAACTGGGCAACGACATCACCGTGCACCCCCTCAGCCTGGGTTACCAAGGCACCTGGGTGCGCCTGGATGGCGACGCGAATATCGGCCTGTCGCTGTTGCACAACATCCCCGGCGGGTCCAAGGGCCAACAGAGTGATTTCGACCTGGCGCGTGCCCATGCACGGGATGACTACACGGCATTGCGCTTTGCCATGAGCCTCACGCAGATCCTGCCGGCCGCCTGGCAGTTGCGCGCGGCGTTGAACGGCCAGTACACCAAGGATGCCCTGGTGCCCGGCGAGCAATTTGGCGCCGGCGGCGCGGCGTCGGTGCGTGGCTTCCGTGAGCGCGAGGTGAGCAACGACTCGGGTGTGGTCGGCAACCTCGAAGCCTACACGCCGCCGTTGTGCCTGGGGGGCAGTTGGCAGTGCCGCGCCCTGGCGTTCTACGACGCCGGCTACCTGACGCGTAACAACGCGCTGCCCGGTGAGTTCGAACACATCAGCCTGAGCAGCGCAGGCCTGGGTGTGCGCCTGATCTACCGACGCAACCTCAATCTGCAAATGGATTACGGCCATGCCTTGCACGCCGAAGCCAGTGATACCCAGCGCGGCGATGATCGCCTGCACGTCCGTCTCAGCCTGGCCTTTTGAGGGTGCCATGACAATCAAACCTACCTTGATGGCGCTGTCCCTGGCGATGGCAACCAGTGCGGTGGCGGCCCCGGTCAACCCGGTGATCGTCAACGGCCAGGTGACGTTTACCCAGGATGGCAACACCCTGACCGTCACCAACAGCCCCAATGCAATCATCAACTGGTCGAGCTTCTCCATCGCCCAGGGCGAGCTGGTGCGGTTTGTACAACAGAGCAGCAACAGCAGCGTGCTCAACCGTATCACCGGCCAGGACCCCAGCGTGATCCTCGGTACCTTGCAGTCCAACGGGCGGGTGTTTCTGATCAACCCCAACGGCATCGTGTTCGGTGCCGGGGCGCAGATCGATGTCGGCGGCCTGGTGGCGTCGAGCCTGGCGATTTCCAACGCGGACTTCCTCTCGGGCAACCGGCGTTTCTCCGCTGACGGGCCGGCTGGCCAGGTCAGCAACCAGGGCGCGATTACCACGCCGTCGGGGGGCCAGGTGTACCTGATCGCGCCGGATGTGAACAACACCGGCATCATCACCACGCCCCAGGGCGAGACGGTGCTGGCGGCGGGGCACTCGGTGCAGTTGGTGGACTCCACTAATCCAGGCATGCACGTGGTGGTGTCGGCGGATAAGGACCAGGCGCTGAACCTGGGCACCGTGATTGCCCAAGGCGGCACCATCGGCATCTACGGTGCACTGGTCAACCAGCGCGGCACGCTGAACGCCAACAGTGCCGTGGTCGGCGCCAACGGCAAGGTGGTGCTCAAGTCCAGCCGTACCACCTTGCTCGAAGCCGGTAGCAGCACCACCGCCACGGGCGTCGGGGGTGGTGGTGACATACACGTGCTGGGCGAGCAGGTCGGTGTGATGGGCAATGCGCGCATCGATGCCAGCGGCCAGCGCGGCGGTGGCCGTGTGCTGATTGGCGGTGACTACCAAGGCAAGAATCCGGCCATCCTGAACGCCAAACACAGTTATGTGAGCCAGGACGCGCGGATTTCCGCCGACGCCCTGGCCAGCGGCGATGGCGGCAAGATCATCGTATGGGGCAATGACACGACGCGGGTCTATGGCACGCTGTCGGCTCGCGGCGGCGCGGCCTCGGGCAACGGCGGCCTTGTCGAGACGTCCGGGCATTTCCTGGATGTGGCCGGCGCGCGGGTCGACACACGTGCGGCCCTCGGCACGGCGGGCTTCTGGCAGCTGGACCCGGCGAATATCCTGGTTACCTCGTTCCTGTCCGGCCCTTCGGCTTCACTGGGCGATGTGTCGGCTTTCGCCAATGCACCGGGCGCCGACAGTGAAATCGATGCCGACCTGCTGTCCAACGCGACCTCCAATGTGTTGTTGCAAGCCACCCACGACATCACGTTCTACACGGGGGTCAACAACACCAACAGCGGTGTCGGCCTCACGGCGCAGGCGGGTAACGACATTCATGTCAATTCGCTGATCCGGTTCAGCGGAGATATCACCCTGGCCGCCAACCATGACGGCGCCGGCACGGCCAGCGGCAGCGGGCGGGTGTTTACCGAGGGCGTGCCCACCGCTGGCGGGCGCTTGACGATCACTGACGTCGAGCGGCCGCCTGTCGAGCCCCCGAAGCCTGTCACAGTGCCGCCCAGCGCCGATATTTGTACGTTGGCGCCGAACTCGGCGTTGTGCCAGGTGCTGTCGCCACCCACGGCGAGAGAGCCGAACAACCCGGTGCAAATGGCAACGAATGAGGTCATCAAGACCGTGAACCGGTCGTCCTCCAGCGTTATGGATACTGTCTCCTCCGGTATTCCGGCTGAAAAAAGCCGGGGCCCCTCAGTACCCGCTAACAAGGCGGAAGGCAATACAGACGCTTCCACTGATCAGGGCAATAAACATGAACCCGCTAAAAAGCTGTACTGCAATTAACGCGTGGCTGTTGCTGGCGCTGCTGAGTGCAGCGACCTGGGTTCAGGCCGCCCCGCAGGCCGGTGTGGTGACGCATCTGAGCGGGCCGTTGTTCGTCAAGAAGCTCGACGGCAGCCTGCGCGTACTGGGTGAGCAGTCGTTGGTGGAAGTCGGCGATACCTTGTCGACCCAGGGCAAGGGCTATGCGCAAGTGCGCCTGCGCGATGACAGCCTGTTGACCCTGCAACCGGGTACCGTGCTCAGCGTGGACGCGTTTGCCTACGACGTGAATGTGCCTGGCGCCGATGCGGCGGTGTTCACCCTGAAACAGGGCGGGTTACGCTCGGACAGTGGGTTGCTCGGTAAGCGCAGCCAGGATCGCTCGACGTTGATGACGCCCCGAGGCCGTATCAACCTGCAATCGGCCAGCGTGGAGGTGTATTACCAGCCGACGGCAGGGGTGGCGACGCGAGCTTCGTCGCGGGTGAAAAGCCTGGCCATGGGGTTGGCCGCGTCGGCCGGACACGCTGACGACTCTTACAGCGCCGTCGTCGCTGCGGTTTCGGCACGCTATGTTTATCGCCTGGCCAATGTGCTGGCATCGGTCGAGTCATGGGCGGCGCAAGGAAAGGCATCGCTTGCGGCAGTGGTGCAAAAGGCTACGTCAGTGCTGCCACCCGGTTTATACGTGCACGTGCTCGACGGTCTGATCAATTTGACTAACGAGGGCGGTACGCAGGGTTTCAAGGCTGGCCAGTTCGGATTCACGTCGAGCTTTAGGGAACCTCCTGCGGTCTTGCCGAAGAACCCCGGTATTTCGTTCACCCTACCGCCCGCATTCAACCAATCCACGGGGCCGCAGGGCCCCGCGACCAACGCCAGCAAATCGAATAACGTTGATTGCGAGGTGCGCTAAGCCGGATGGACCCCGCTGAACCCATCAATGCATCTTGCTATGGTCCATGCCATCCAGCCCACGCGCCTTGGCCTGGACCTCGACGGTCTGCTTCTCGCCCTTGGCATTCTGCACCGTCAAGGTCAGCGGCACCTGGTCGCCTTCCTTGATCTGCCCGGTCAGGCCCATCAGCATCACGTGGTAACCGTCCGGGTCGAGCTTGACCGCCTGGCCCGCTGGCAGGGCCACCGAGTCCACCGGGCCCATGCGCATCACGTCGTCCTTCATGCTCATCTCATGGATCTGCACGTCCTTGGCCACCGGCGAGGCCACGCTGAGCAGCTTGCTGTCGCTGTCGGCGGTCACGGTCATGAACGCGCCGCTGGACGGTTGGCCCGGCACGGTGGCGCGTACCCAGGCGTCGGTGACTTGCACCTGGGCGCTGGCATGGGCGGCGAGACCCAGCAGGGTCAGGCCAAAGGTGAAGCGCTTGAGGTGTTGAACGGCAGTCATTAGCAGACCTCCATGACGGTGAGCAGGTCTTCTGCGCACTCTTTAGCGGTAAGGGATGCCTGCAGGCCCAGGCGCAGGTTGCCACGGGTATCGAACACGAAACTGGTGGCCGTGTGGGACAGGGTGTAGGTGTCGCCGGCCGGGATCTTTTCATAAAAAATCCCGAACTCCTTGGCGGCCACGGCGATTTCTTCCGGGGTGCCGTAGAGCGCTTCGAAGCTGGGGTCGAAGGCCTTGACGTATTTGTCGAGAATCTCGGGCGTGTCGCGTTCCGGGTCGAGGGTGATGAAGATCACCTGCATGATCTCGCCGTCGCGGCCCATCAGCTTCTTGGCCTGGGCGGCGCGGGCGAGGGTGGTCGGGCACACGGCCGGGCACTGGGTGAAACCGAAGAACACCACCGGCATCAGGCCACGGTAGGAACTGAGGGTGACGGTGTCGCCCTCGGTGTTCTTGAGCTTGAAGGTGCGGCCCATGATCTTGTCGCTCAAGTCCTTGCCGTACTTGAAGTTCAACTTGGGGCTGTTGTCACAACCGGCCAGCAGGCCCAGACCCAACAGGCCCATGCCGGTCAGGACCTTGCGGCGGGTGAATAACGTACTCATCAACGGTGCATCCTGTGAAACGCCCGCATTGCGCTAAGTCAACTCGGCAGGCTTTGAATAGGAGTAAACGAGGAGGGCGCCAAGTCTACCAACCCTGGCCAGCCCGCGTAATCTGCGACGTTCTGCCACAGGGGCATGCCGCGCTTCATCCTTTTGCGGCTCTGGTGGTAGAGTCGCCGCCATGAAATTGAGCCGCCCCGACCGTTCCCTGATTGTCTGGACCCTGTACTTCTGCGTGCTGATGAACCTGTTCGCGTGCGGTTTGGGCCATGGCCAGATGATGGGCCAGCAGCTCAATGGGATCGGTGGCGCGTTCTGTGGGGTGGACGGCAAACCGGCGCCACTTTCCGACAAAGGGCTGGGCGCGCCGTCTTCCAGCAACATCTCGAACTACTTTGCCTGCCCGGTGTGCAACGCTGTCACCGTCGCCCTGGTGTTCCTGATCGGCCTCGCCTGGCTACTGGGCCTCGGGCAAGCCCCGCGCCCGGCCCATGAGCGGCGCAACAAGGCGCCGCCGCGTTATTCCTGGCCCTCGGCCAACCCCCGCGCCTCTCCCGCCTTCTGACGTATGCCTTGGGCCTCCTGTGAACAGGGGGCGTTCGATCGTCACGACTGTGAGTGCGTTTCATGAATCATCACCTGCCTGCAGGCGCCAGTCGCCTGGTCAGCAAGGCATCGCGTCGCCTGCGTGCTGAACCCTTGCGGCCTGAATACCCAAGCAATGCCCGCTGTTTCGTGCACCTGGATGCACGCCTGTTGCCGTATTGGCACACCGTGTTCGACATCTGCCCGGCGCTGCTCAAGCTCGACCCGCCGGAGGGGCTGAACCTGTTTCGCAGCTTCATGACCTGGGCGTATCACAACCAGCCTCCCCAGGACTGGACGTGGCACCTGAATGTCTGCCGCTGGCTGCTGGGTTCGGCGTACCGCGGGCAGATTGACGAAGAGCCCATCGAAACCTTCATGGCGGCGGCTGCGGCGTGCTGGATCAACACGGATGACAGCCAGGCCCAGGGCGTGGTCCTGGGCTGGCAAGGCGTGCGCGTGTTCGACTGCAAAGGCTCCGCGCACGCCGGCTGCGAAGCGCCCGCGCTGGCGCCCCTGCCGTGGGACTTTGCCTGGTGCCCGCTGATGTCGCCGAAGGGTTTCAGCGCGTGGTTGCCGGTGCCCTGAGGAGCGGGCCCGGCCTGCCAGGGCGCCACTGGCTTCAGGCGGGGGCTCGATCAATGCGGGAGGGTTGGATTGTTACGTAAACGGAAAAAGTGATTGACGGTTTTAGCGGCTATTTCCCCGCCGCCCAACGCTATACCGTGCGCGCACCCGTTGGATGCAGCACCGCCCGAGCGACAAAGAACAGGGTTGGGCTGTGACGGGGTTGCCTCAATGACTTCCCGGAGCCTTCATGAAACACACCACTTGCCTGGCGCTCGCCGTTTCCCTCGGCGCGGCGCAACAGGCTGCTGCATCGGGTTTTATCGATGACAGCAAAGCCACCCTCGACCTGCGCAACTTCTATTACAACCAGGACACCCGTAACGCCAAGGCGCCCTCCGATAAGGAGTGGGGCCAGGCGTTCATGTTCAACTACCAGTCCGGTTTTACCGACGGGCCAGTAGGCTTGGGCCTTGACCTGCAAGCCATGTACGGCCTGCGCCTGGATGCCTCGGGCCGCGCCGGCAAGGCCGGTGAAGACAACACCCCCGGCAGCGTATTCCCACTGTCCGATGGCAAGGCCGCCAACGACTTCAGCAAGACCGGCGCCACCGGCAAGATGCGTATCTCACAGACCCAGTTCAAGGCCGGCACGCTGCTGCCCAAGTTGCCCGTGCTGACGACCGAAGACGGCCGGCTGTTGCCGCAGACCTTCCGTGGCTATCAGGTCGACTCCAAGGACCTCAAGGACTTCAACCTGGTCGCCGGTAAAATGGAGCAGGTGCTGGACCGCAACTCCAGCAACGGCCAGGGCATGTCCATCGCCGGGGCCAATGACCCGGCCAAGGGCAAGTTCAGCAACCAGTTCTACTACGGCGGGGCGGATTACGCCGTCAGCAAACAACTGCAAGTGCAGTACTACTACGCCAGCCTGGAGAATTTCTACCAGCAGCACTTCCTGGGCCTGATCCATAACTGGCAGTTGCCGGTGGGGCAGCTCAAGACCGACCTGCGCTATTTCTACAGCACGGCCGACGGCAAGAATGCCAGCGCCGCCGGGCGTGGCGAAGGCTATGTCAGTTCGGGGTACTACGGGGCGGGCGTCAATTCCGGCAAGGTCGACAACCGCCTGTGGAGCGCAATGGTGACCTATGGCTTGCACGGGCACTCCGTGGGCCTGGGCTATCAAAAGACCACTGGCGAAAGTGATTTTCCCCATATCAACCAGGGCCAGGGTCGTTCGCTGTACCTGATCACCAACGCCCAGTCGCTGAAGTTCGTCAATGCCGGCGAACAGGCCACGGTGGGCAACTACACCTACGACTTTACCGGCCTGGGCATTCCGGGGCTGAAGTCGAGCGTGACCTATATCCACGGCAGCAACATCCGCGCGGCGCGTCGCGACAACAGTGAGTGGGAGCGCGATTTGCGCGTCGACTACGTGATCCCCGTGGGGACGTTCAAAGGCCTGGGCCTGACCTGGCGCAGCGCGGTATTGCGCGGCAATGACACACCCGACAAGGATGAGACGCGCCTGATCGTCAGCTACAGCATCCCGCTGATGTAGGGCACGCAGGCGCAACGCTTGATCGGTATCAAGGCGGTGTCATTCACCCTCGCGCACACTGGGCTCCCCACGGCCGGTCCCTCTGCGAGGCCACCATGCTTTACCTCCTGTTGCTATTGGCCCACCTGTTCGCCGCGCTGATCTTTATCGGCACGGTGTTTTTCGAGGTGCTGATCCTGGGGCACCTGCACCGGCACCTGCCGATTCGGGTGATGGTGCTGGTGGAGCAGGGTGTCGCCCGGCGCGCCCGGGTGTTGATGCCGTGGGTGCTCTTGGTGCTGTTCGGTGCCGGGCTCGGCATGGTCTGGCTGCGTTACCTGCCAGTGCTGTCGGCACCGTTGGCGTCTGCCTTTGGCACATTGCTGACCCTCAAGCTGATCCTGGCCGCCAGCGTGCTCCTGCACTTTCTGGTGACGATGGCGCGGATGCGCCTGGGCACCGTCAGTGCGCGCTATAGCCGCGGGGTGCATCTGAGCCTGTTCGCGCACATGGTCGCGATCGTGCTGCTGGCCAAGAGTATGTTTTACCTGAGCTGGTAGACGTACGGGCCTGCGACCTTGATGCATATCAAGGTGCGCAACCAGGTCGCACCGGACAATGGCTCACCGTCGCCCGTACCGGAGTCTGTCATGCGCACCCACCTTCATCCCTCCCGCTTTCGTCACGATCAAGGCGTGTTGGACCTGGCCTGCCAGACGGACACCCGGCGCTTCCATGCCGGTGTCGGCTCCCTGGACCTGTTGCGCGCCTTGCGTGACAGCCGCCAGCGCCAACGGCCGCTGGCGTTGAACCTGCACTGGCCGGCGAGCGACCCAGGCGATGACTACCTGCACAGCCTGACCCAGGAAATCCAACTGATGGGTTGCCAGCTCGGCGCGCGCCAGCCGGTTGATCACTTTCACCTGCGCGGCACCACCCCGGCGCTGGCGCAGTTGCAAGCGTTGATGGCGCAGTTGCATGAGCGCTTCAACTTCCTCGACCACGACCGGGGCGACTACCGCATCGACCTCGACCCTTGGCACATGGACTGGGCCACCATGGGCCTGCTGCGCGAGCTGGGCTTCAACCACGCCAGCATCGGCGTGCCGGACGCCAATCGCGAAGGGCCTTTGCCCCAGGCGCGGTACCAGGACCCGGCGCCCATCGAATCGTTGGTCGATGCGGCGCGCACCTTCGGTTTTCGCTCGGTCAACATCGACCTCGGTTATGGGCATGCCTGGCAGACCCCGGCGAGTTTCGAGCAGAAACTCGCCAGCCTGATCACCCTGGAGCCGGACCGCTTGCAGGTGTTCGATTACGCCCACGCGCCTTCACGCTATCAAGCCCAGCGCCTCCAGCCGTTCTGCAGCGAGGCAGACAAGAGCGCCATGCGCCGCAGCAGCTTTGAACACCTGGCCGCCGCGGGCTATCACTACATTGGCCTGGGCCAGTTCGCCCGCGCCGATGATGACCTCAAGCAGGCCCAGGAGCGCGGGCGCCTGAGCCGTAACTGCGAAGGTTTTACCCTGCACGGTTATTGCGACCACGTCGGTTTCGGCCTGGGCGCCATCAGCCAGATCGACACCTTGTGTGCGCAGAACACCACCGATCCTCGCCAGTACCGCGAACAGTTGGGTAATGGCCAGCTCGCCACGAGCCGCGGCTGGTTTCGCGAGACCGCCGACCCGGTGCGCCTGCACGTCGCCGAACGCCTGGCCTGTGACCTTGAGTTGGATATCCGCGCGGTGGAGCATCGCTACGGCCTGGTGTTCGCGCGCTATTTCGCCAACCTGTGGCCGTTGCTGGAAGCCTTGCACCGCGACGGCCTGATCGAGCTGTCGCCGACATTCATTTGGCTGCTGCCGGCCGGCCTGCCGCACGTGGATGGCATCTGCGCCTTGTTCGAACGCGCCGTGCTCGCTACCCCGGTCAGTGCCAACGACGAGGTGATCGACCATGACAGCCTTTGAATTCGACCGCGCCCTGGTACACAAATACGACCGACCCGGGCCGCGCTACACCTCGTACCCCACCGCACCGCAATTCAACAGTGCCTTTGCCCTGGATGACTATCACCAGGCGGTGCGCGCCAGCCACCGGGTGGCCGCGCCCAAGGCGTTATCGGTGTATATCCATATCCCGTTCTGCCAGAGCCTTTGCTACTACTGCGGCTGCCACAAGATCATCACACGCAAGACCCACCGCGCCGTGGAGTACCTGGGCTACCTCAAGCGCGAGATCCGGATGCAAGGCGCGTTGTTCGAGCGCTCCCGGCGCTTGACCCAGTTGCACCTGGGGGGCGGTACGCCGACCTACCTGGACGACGCGCAACTGGCTGAGCTGATGGACTGCCTGGGGCAACATTTCACCCTGGATGACAGTGACGCCCATGAGTTCTCCATTGAGGTGGACCCACGCACCATCAGCGTCGAACGGATCGACACCCTGCGTCGCCTGGGTTTCAATCGCCTGAGTTTCGGCGTTCAGGATTTCGACCCCGACGTGCAGGCAGCCGTCAATCGCCAGCAAAGCGAAGCGCAGATCGTGCAACTGGTGGCGGCGGCCCGCGAGGCGCGCTTCAAGTCCGTGAGTGTCGACCTGATCTACGGCTTGCCCCTGCAAACCGTGGCCAGTTTCGATGTGACCCTGAGCAAACTGATCGCCCTGCGCCCTGACCGGGTGGCGGCCTACAGCTACGCGCACCTGCCCAGCCAGATCCGCGCCCAGCGCATGATCCGCCCCGAAGACATGCCACCCCCGACGCGCAAGCTGGAACTGTTGGAACTGACCATCCGCCGCCTTACCGAGGCCGGTTACGTCTACATCGGCATGGACCATTTTGCCTTGCCCGACGATGAGCTGGCATTGGCCCGCGCCAATGGCAGCCTGCAACGCAACTTCCAGGGCTACTCCACCCATGCCGATTGCGACCTGATCGGCCTGGGTGTATCGGCCATCGGCAAGGTGGGTGACAGCTACAGCCAGAGCGTCAAGGAACTGTCCCAGTACTACGCGCGAATCGATGCGGGCATGCTCCCGGTACAGCGCGGTTATCGGCTCAACCCCGATGACGTGCTGCGCCGCGAGGTGATCAATGGCCTGATGTGTGACGGCCGCGTCGATTTCGCCCGGGTCGAAGCCGCCCATGGCATTCGGTTCAACGAGTATTTTGCCGAGGCCATGACACAACTGGATGAGCAGGTGGAAGATGGGCTGTTGCTGATCCAGCACGATGCACTGCAACTGTTGCCCAAGGGCCAATTGATGGTGCGCAGCGTAGCCATGGCCTTCGACGCCTACCTCGGCGGCGCACACAAAGGCCAGTTCTCCCGCACGGTTTGAGCTAAGTGCTGTCGCGGCGATCGGAGTTGTGCCTGGTGTACTCGGTAAAAAATGTGGGAGGGGGCTTGCCCCCGATGA
>NZ_JBMDIS010000039.1:0-62579 GCF_057808775.1 Pseudomonas sp. FG86
CCGAAGGCCGCCACGGGACCAAGCTCCCTCGCCACAGACCACTGGAAATTGTGTATATACCCATGGCCATCGGGGGAAAGCCCCCTCCCACATTTAGATCACCTATATCCTGTTAGATCACCTACAGCCTTTTAGATCACCTGCATCCTGTTAGATCACCTACACATTTCTAGATCACGTACACACATTTGAATCAGCGTAACGCTCGGCGCAGTACTTTACCCACCGTGGTCTTGGGCAACTCGGTGCTGCGAAACTCCACATACCTGGGCACCTTGTAGCCCGTCAGGTATTCCCGGCAATGGGCCAGGAGCTGTTCCTGGGTCAGGTTCGGGTCCTTGCGTACCACGATGATCTTGACCCTCTCGCCGGTCACGCCGTCCTCCACGCCGATCGCCGCGACTTCGCCGACGCCGGGGTGCAACGCCACCACATCCTCGATTTCATTGGGGTACACGTTGAAGCCCGAGACCAGGATCATGTCTTTCTTGCGGTCCACCAGGCGGATATAGCCGCGCTCATCCATCACGCCGATATCACCGGTCGACAACCACCCCTCGGCGTCCAGCACTTCGGCGGTTTCGTTCGGCCGTTTCCAGTAGCCCTGCATCACCTGCGGACCGCGCACTTGCAGTTCGCCTTGTTCGCCGATATCGGCCAGTTCGCCGTCTTCCCGCATGAAGCGTACCCAGGTCGACGGCAGCGGCACGCCGATGCTGCCGGTGAACTCCATCTCGCGCATGCGTGAGATGTCGATGGGGCTGATGCTCACCACCGGCGAGCATTCGGTCAGGCCATAGCCTTCGATGATCGGCAGGCCGGTGACTTCCTTCCAGCGCTTGGCCACCGCCGTGTGCGTGGCCATGCCGCCCGCGATCACCATGCGCAGGTCGGAAAAGTCCCGCGCGCAGAACTCCTTATTCTCCAGCAGGCCGTTGAACAACGTATTGACCCCGGCGATGCCATTGAAACGCTCCTTGCGCAGGATCATCTGCACCCGTTTCACATCACGGGGGTTGGCAATGAGGATGTTGCGCCCGCCCAGGCACATGAACATCAGGCAATTCACCGTCAGGGAAAAGATGTGGTACAGCGGCAGCAGGGTGACGTTGGTTTCCTGCTTGTCCTGGTCGAGTTGATCACCGACCCAGGCCTTGGCTTGCAGCAGGTTGGCGATGATATTGCGGTGGCTGAGCATCACGCCCTTGGCATCCCCCGTGGTGCCCCCGGTGTATTGCAGGAAGGCCAGGTCGTCGAGCGCCATGGCGACCGGGAAGTGGTTGAGCGCCCGCCCCTGCTTCAGTACCTGGTTGAAGCGCACCGAGCCACGCAGGTTGAACGCCGGCACCTGCTTTTGCACGCGGCGCAGGATGAAGTTCATCGCCGCGCCCTTGAAGGTGCCGAGCAAGTCGCCGATGGCCGCCACCACCACGCGCTTGACGCTGCTGCCGGCGATGACTTTTTCCAGGGTGTGGGCAAAGTTTTCGAAGATCACCACGGTTTCGGCGCCGCTGTCCTTGAGCAAATGCTTGAGCTCATGGGCGGTGTACAACGGGTTGACGTTGACCACCACCGCGCCGGCCAGGAGGGTGCCCAGCAGGCAGATCGGGTACTGCAAGCAGTTGGGCATCATCAACGCCACGCGGTCGCCCTTCTTGACGCCCTGGCCTTGCAGCCAGGCGGCAAACGCAACGCCCTGCACGTGCCAGTCGGCGTAGGTCATTTCCGTGCCGATACTGACGTAGGCGACCCGCTCGCGGAATTTTTCCAGGTGCTCCAGGAACACCTCGCGCAACGATGGGTAGTCTTCGATACCGGCATCGATGTCCGCCGGGACGCCGGGCAGGTAAGCGTTCAACCAGACCCGTTCGGTCTGTTCCAGGCTGATAGCGTTCATGGCAGTCTCCTTGTTGTTGTTTTTGATAGAGCTACTTTTCGACGATGGCGGTAATGCCCAGCCCGCCCGCCGCGCAGATGGAAATCAGGCCGCGTCCACCCCCGCGTTCATGGATGGCCTTGGCCAAGGTCGCCAATTGCCGGCCTCCGGTGGCGGCAAACGGGTGGCCGCAGCCCAGGGAGCCACCGTTGACGTTCATTTTGGCGCGGTCGATGGCACCCAGTGGCGCCTCCAAGCCTAGACGCTCGCGGCAATACTCGGCGTCCTCCCAGGCCTTGAGCGTACACAGCACCTGGGCGGCAAAGGCTTCGTGGATCTCGAAGAAATCGAAGTCGGCGAAGCTCAGGCCTTCGCGCTTAAGCATGCGTGGCACCGCATAGGCCGGCGCCATCAACAAGCCTTCGGTGCCGTCGACAAAATTCACCGCCGCCGTCTCGCCCGTGCGCAGGTAGGCCAACACCGGCCAGCCATTGGCTGCCGCCCATTCTTCGCTGGCCAACAGCACCACCGAGGCGCCATCCGTCAGTGGCGTGGAGTTGCCCGCCGTGAGAGTGCCGTTCTGGCGGTCGTAGGCCGGGGACAGCCCGGCGAGTTTCTCCAGGCTGGCGTCGGCGCGCAGGTTGTTGTCCCGCGCCAGGCCGCGATGGGGGCTGATCAGGTCGTCGAAGAAACCGCGTTTGTACGCGGCATCCAGGCGTTGGTGACTGGTGAGGGTCAGCTCATCCTGGGCCAGGCGCTTGATCTGCCAGCGCTTGGCCATTTCTTCGCAATGCTCGCCCATGGACAAGCCGGTGCGCGGCTCGCCATTGCGCGGCAGCAGCGGCTTGAAAAACATCGATGGGCGCACCTTCAGCAGCGCCTTCAACTTGTCGCCCATGCCCTTGGCACGGTTGGCCGCGAGCAAGGTGTGGCGCAGGGACTCATTGATGCCGATGGGCGCGTCGGAGGTGGTATCGGCGCCGCCGGCAATGCCGACTTCGATCTGGCCGAGGGCGATTTTATTCGCCACCAGCAAGGCCGCTTCCAGACCGGTACCGCAGGCTTGTTGCACGTCGTAGGCCGGGGTCTGCGGGGACAAGGTGGTCGACAGCAGCGACTCACGCGCGAGGTTGAAATCCCGCGAATGCTTGATCACCGCGCCGGCAGCGAACTCGCCCAGGCGCTGGCCGTGGAGGTTGTAGCGGTCGACCAGGCCTTGCAGCGCAGCCACCAGCAGATCCTGGTTGCTGTCGTGGGCGTATACCGTGTTGGAACGAGCAAACGGGATGCGGTTGCCGCCGATGATCGCCACGCGGCGGGTCGGGGCCGGGTTGAAGCTGTAGTCACTCATGTAGGGTTCTCATTCCAGACAAATAGCCCGCGCATATGCGGTTTGTCGCCGGCGAAATTGCGCACTTCGAATGCGCGGCGCGGGCCGCTCACGGGGTGTTGCCACAGGGCGACCTGGCCGGGCAGAAAGATCGGCAGCTTGAAGTCGCAATGGGCCTGGGCCTGATCCAGGCCACCGGGCGGTTGTTGAGCGGCCAATGCACGGCCGAGGGTCCACATGCCATGGGCGATGGCCCGACGAAAGCCGAAGAGCCTGGCGCCGATCAGTGAGGTGTGGATCGGGTTGAAGTCCCCCGAGACCTTGGCAAACCGCCGCCCCAGGTCGGCGGGCAGCATCCAGCGCTGGGTGCGCAGCAGGCCCTCTTCCTGCAACGGCAGGGCGTCACCCCACGGCTCACCCACTGGATCTTTTATCTCGCGGCGCAGGTACAGGCTGTCGCTTTCCCACGCCAGGGTGCCGTTGCTGTAGGCGCGGGTGGCGATGCTCAGCGCCTGGCCCTTGGCATGGGCCACCCAGCGTTCGCAAAAGACTTCCAGGCGCAGCGCCTGGCCTTCATGCAGGCGCTGGTGCTGCCGGATGCGGTTGGCCAGGTGCACCATGCCGCTGGCCGGGTACGGGAAAGTCGGACGGGTCAACACCATCAGGTGCAGGGGGAACGCCAGCACATGGGGGTACGACAGCGGCACACCCTGCTCGCGCCGGAACCCACAAGCACGCCCATAAGCGTCGATGTCGGCGCCAGACAATGCCACCGCCGAACGCACCAGACGCTCGTTGGGCAACAGCGGCGCACCGTCGAGCTTGGGTTTGCGCAAGGCACGCATGCCGTCCAGCAGCAGGCGCGTGCGCGACGGCGGTGGGTCGACAATCTGCGTCACGTAGTCCATGGCTCAGGCTCCCAGCAGGCTTTGGCCGCACACGCGCACGACCTGGCCGTTGATCCCGCCCGAGGCAGGATGCGCCAACCAGGCGATGGTTTCGGCCACATCAATCGGCTGCCCACCTTGGGACATCGAGTTCATACGCCGCCCCGCTTCGCGAATCATCAGCGGGATTTTTGCGGTCATCTGGGTCTCGATAAACCCCGGCGCCACGGCATTCACCGTGACCTGTGCCGCCGCCGCACGCGGTGCCAGGCCTTGCACCAGGCCAATCACGCCGGCCTTGGAGGTGGCGTAGTTGCTTTGCCCGAGATTGCCGGCAATCCCGGAGATCGACGACACACACACGATGCGCCCACCGGGGTTCAGCCCCTGGTTTTCCAACAAGGCGTTGCTCAGGTTCAGCGGCGCTTCCAGGTTGACCGCCAGCACGCTGCGCCAGGCTGCTTCGGTCATCTTGGCGATGGTCTTGTCGCGGGTGATCCCGGCGTTGTGCACCACCACGTCGAAGGCGCCGTATTGGCTGACGTGGGCTTGAAGCTGTGCAGCGGCGTCCGCCGCCGTGATGTCCAATGGCAGCGCCGAACCGTCCACACTGGCGGCCGCCTGTTGCAACGACTCCTGTGCCTGGGGCACGTCCACGCAGACCACATGGGCGCCTTCCCGCGCCAGCACCTGGGCAATCGCCAGGCCGATGCCACGGGAAGCCCCGGTAACCAGCGCGCGTCGGCCGGCAAAGGGTTTATCCCAGTTGACGCTGGGGTGGCCGTCCACCGGTTTTTCCAGGCGCACCACCTGCCCGGAGACGTAGGCCGAGCGGCGCGACAGGAAGAAACGCAGGCTGCTGTCCAGTGCGTCCTCCGCACCTGGCGCCACATAGAGCAATTGCACCGTGATCGCGCGGCGCAGCTCCTTGGCCAGCGACCGCACCAGCCCTTCGAGGGCACGCTGGGCGATGGCCTGGGGCAAGTTCGCGCAGTGTTCGGGCGCCGTGCCCAACACCACCACCCGACCGTGCTGGCCGAGGCGTTTGGCGTTGGCGTGGAAGAATTCGTACAGCTCATCCAACTGTTTCAGGTCGACCACAGCGCTGGCATCGAACACTGCGCCCTGCACCTTGACCGTGGACGGCGCCTTGAGCGTCGCCGGCGCGGCGGTGACCGTGTCGGTGGCGCTGAAAACCTGTTGCACTCGCGTGGAAAGCCGCCCTGCCCCGGCGACGATCACCGGGTTGGCCAGGCCTGGCTGGCCGCTGCGATGGCGCTGCAACGGCACGGGCTGAGGCAAGCCCACCGCCTGGGCCAGGCGCCGGCCCCAGGGGGAATTGACGAACGATAGGTAGCTGTCACTCATATCCGCATTCACTCACAACACATTCTGACCTAGTAAACCCGATCCAATGTGGGAGGGGGCAAGCCCTAATGCCAGTCATGTAGGAGCGAGCTTGCTCGCGAAGAACTCAGGACCACCACGTTTATCCAGAATGAACGCGTTGCTTAGACGTTCTTCGCGAGCAAGCTCGCTCCTACAAAAAACCTTAACTGACTGGCATTGGACCCAGCCCCCTCCCACATTGACCGGGTTTGCCCTAATTGACCGAGGCGTTTTCGCTTTGGCTGCTGCGCCGCTTGGGCGCCGGCTCCAACGCCTGCTTGCGCTGCTGCAACGCCTCCAGCAAACCGAAGTCCTGGGGGAAGTCATCCACCTGGATCGCGTGGTCGGCATATTCCACATAGCGCGCCAGCAAGGCGTCTTCGTCAGCGCTGATCAGGTCCAGCGCCCGCGCCTTGACGCGCCAGGCGGTAAAGGCCGTGGCGGAAATCGGCATCGGTTCGAGCAGGCCTTGCTTGATCGCCGGCTTGAGTCGGGCGTCGATCAATTCCACCTGCGGCAACAGGCGGAAGCCGAGTTCGCCGTAGGCCAGCTTGTCGATTTCCGGACGTGGGATGTAGGAATTGGCCAACAAACGGTCGCGGGTTTCGCCGGAGGTCTGCACCACATCGGCGACCTGGGCCAGCAGATGATCCGAGGGTTTGCGCAGCGGGATGCCGAACGGGAACGTCAAGCCTCGCAGCACCGCCGCAGCCGCTTTCGATGGGTAATTATCCAGCACTTCGGCCAGGGCTTCATGGGCGCGCAACAGGGCGTCCTGGGCCGACCAATGCACCAGCGGCAGGTCCGCCTGGGGCCGTCCATCGTCCTCAAAACGCTTGAGCACGCAGGACAGGATGTACAACTGCGACAGGATATCGCCCAGGCGCCCGGTGATACTTTCCTTGCGCTTGAGCGCCCCGCCCAGCACGCCCATGGAAATATCCGAAATCAATGCCAGCACCACCGACAGCCGATTAGCCTGGCGGTAATAGGACGCCAGCGCCGGGTCGGTCTTGGCTGGCACGGAAATCAGCCGGCCGCCCGTCAGCGCATTCACCGCCGCGCGTACCGTGTTAGCCAGCACGAAACTCACATGGCCAAACATCGCGCGGTCAAAGTCTTCCAACGCCTTGCGCCGATCCGGGTTGCGCGCCGCTTCCATCTCGCGGAACACGTAGGGATGGCAACGGATCAAGCCCTGGCCAAAGATGATCAGGCAACGCGTCATGATGTTCGCGCCCTCCACCGTGATGGCGATGGGGCTTTGCTGGTAGGCACGCGCCAGGAAATTATTCGGGCCCATGCAAATGCCTTTGCCAGCGACGATATCCATGCCGTCGTTGACGATCATCCGCGCGCGCTCGGTGACGTGGTACTTGGCGATGGCCGAGATCACCGAGGGTTTCTCGCCCGCGTCCAGAGAGGCCACCGAGACCTTGCGCACCGCATCGCAGGCATACAAATGCCCGGCCATGCGCGCCAGCGGCGCCTGCACGCCTTCGAACTTGCCGATGGGCAGGCCGAACTGTTTACGCATCGCCGCATACGCGGTGGTACCGCGCACCGCGACCTTGCCCAGGCCGACGTTGGCCGATGGCAGCGAAATCGCCCGGCCGGCGGCCAGGCACTCCATCAACATGCGCCAGCCGTTGCCGACCTGTTCGCGGCCGCCGATGACCCACTCCAAAGGAATGAAAACATCCTTGCCGGTGGTAGGACCGTTCTGGAACACCGCATTCAACGGCCAGTGACGGCGCCCACTGTTGACGCCGGGATGGGAGGTCGGGATCAACGCGCAGGTGATGCCGAGTGAACCGGGCGCGCCGAGCAAACCGTCCGGGTCCTCGGCGCGAAACGCCAGGCCGAGCACGGTGGCGATGGGCCCCAGGGTGATGTAGCGCTTGTCCCAGGTCACGTTGAAACCCAGTACTTCTTCCCCCTCATGCAGGCCCTTGCAGACAATGCCCAGGTCCGGGATCGCCCCCGCGTCGGAACCGGCATAGGGGCTGGTGAGCGCGAAGCACGGGATATCTTCACCCCGGGCCAGGCGCGGCAGGTAGTAATTGCGCTGGGCATCGGTGCCGTAGTGCAGCAGCAACTCCGCCGGGCCCAGGGAGTTGGGCACCATCACCGAAATCGCCGCCGCCGAGCAGCGCGTCGACAGCTTCATCACCACTTGCGAGTGCGCATAGTGAGAGAAACCTTTGCCGCCGTACTGCTTGGGAATGATCATGCCGAGGAAGCCGGCGTCCTTGGTGTACTGCCAGCCTTCGGGGGACATGTCCTGCCAGACCTGGGTGGTTTCCCAGTCGTTGGCGATGTCGCAAAGGGTTTCGACTTCATTGTCGAGGAAGGCTTGCTCCTCGGCACTCAAGCTGGCTGGCGCGGCTTGCAACAGGCGCTGCCAGTTGGGCTTGCCGCTGAACAGCTCGGCGTCCCACCACACGGTGCCGGACTCGATCGCCGCGCGTTCGGTGTCGGACATCGCCGGCATGATCGTACGAAACAGATTGAGGGCCTTGCTGGTCAACAATGTGCGGCGCAGGGGCTTGATGGTCATCAGCAAAGCCGGTAACACCACCAGCACTGCCGCGACGGTGGCGCCGAAAGCCGCCACCACGTTGAACAGGTAACCAATCGCCAGCCAGACCAGGCCAGCGCCCAACCACAGGGTGGCGGCGGCTTGTCGATACGCCAGGGCCATCGCGGCTGCGAAACCCACCAATAACCAGATAACCATGGAGATACCTCGACTCGATTCAGGGCGTGGCAAACGTGGGTGCAGATCGAAATGAGCTGCGGCGTAACGCCACACTACAAACTCGGAAAGATAAATTCAAATTTTGTTTTGAAATTTTTATTTAATGTTTTAACGAAAAAATTTTCGACTGAATCAGTCAGCCTGATGGGTTGATGGAATCAGAAAATCGAAACGGGTCGCGTGGGCAACCCGCGGATGCATGACCGATGTGAAACCCTGCAGAAAGATGCGCTGACGGCAGGTTCACACCGGTACTGCACCCGGCAGCGGCGCATCAGAACTCGTAGGTCAACCCAAGGCTTACCACGTCCCCATGCGCATTGGCCTTGCCATCCAGGGTTGCCCCACCCAGACGGTCCTGGTTATGCGTCCGCAGGTTGACCTTCTCTACGAATTGGTGGGAGTAGGACCCGTCGATCCCCAGGCCTGGGATGGCGCGGATTTTGTAGCCAAAACCCAGAGACGTGAAGATCCGGTCACCGTCCGGAATACGCGGGTCGCGGGTAGAGTTGCGAGTCGGCGTCTGGTCTGTGGCCACACCGGCGCGCAAGGTGAAGTCGTCAGTGAGCTTGTAGTCGCCGCCGAGGGAGACCATCCAGGCGTCCTTGAAGTTATAAGGGATGGCAACAATGGTCGTGCCCTCAGACTTCAAGGTCAGGTTCTTGAACGATGACCACTGGGTCCACGTGACACTGGCGCCGAGGGTGAATCGGTCGGTGAACTGGTGCACCCAGTCAACGGAGGCGTTGGCTGGAACGTCCAGTTGGGCAGAGGCTTTTGCGCCGTTGGAGTTAAGCGTAAGTCCCGGGTAGGCCTGAGATGGAAGCCCGGAATCAATCAATCCCTTGGAAATCGGATCGGAATAAATGCTGTACTTACCCTCCAGTTTGTTTTTGATCTTGGCGTGGTAGTTCAGGCCAATAGTGTCTTTCGGGGTGGGCTTCCACGCCAGGCCTGCGAACCAGCCAACCGAAGTATTGTCGACCTTCACACGCATTAGCGTGTACCCCGCACCGGATGGAAATGGCACGCCGATGTTGGGCGAAAGGGCCGCAGCGGAAAGCAGGTCGATGTTTTGACTGACAAACCCTTTTGTATGCTGAACGATGGCGCCGGCGCCTACGGAGAATTCGTCATTGACCTTGAATGACAGGGAGCCGGTCACGCCCACTGTTTCAATCCGAGTATCTACGGCAAAGTCTCGACCGACCCAATCGTCATCCCACGTGGTGCGCGCGCCCATAGGTACGACCTGGCTCAGACCGAAGGCGAAACGATCACCGAGCGGCATCACCATAAAACCGGTCGGCAACCAGGCGGTGAACCCGCCTTGGCCGCCGTCACCGGTGCGGGGCACAGAGCTTGTCTCACCCGTCACGGGGTCAATGGTCACTTTGGCGGGGTCATTGCCAGCGTAATCTTTGGAGGTGCCTTTATACTTGATGTTGATGCGCGCGTAATCGACGTTAAATTGTGCAATGTTGTGATCGATAAACGCCATGGCCGCGGGGTTGTTATAGGCCGATGAAGGATCATCTTTAAACATTGAACCACCGCCAAAGGCGCGACCCCACCCTTCTGCCCCGAACGTGGGTGTAGCAAAACCACCGGCGTGTGCAGAAGTAGCGAACACCAGCCCACCGACTACCGCAAGTCCTAACAAGGTGCGAGCGTGTTGTTTTTTATTATTCATTTACCACTCCTAATTATTGTTATCACCGCGGCCAACAGCATGTCTCGACCAACAGGCGTTGCAACGCTTATAACGTCCTTTGTGGCGACACTCACTAAGGAACAATATCCAAATACCAGAACAACACTTCTAATGAGACCAACGTACAGCTCCCCGACAATACCTGGCTCGAGGCATTCAATTGTCGAGATGAACCCGTCCAACCAGCAGATAGCGTAGAGGGCCCACAGGCACTTTGAATCACCCCAGGACCGAATATTGAGAACTGCACATTCGACATTGTCACACCAACAAAACTGGTGGCTGACAGTGTCCAAGGCGTACTGCCAGTACGTATGTACTGACATAAAGTATTCGTACCTGAAATCACGCTATTAGTAATACTTACCGTGCCATCCTGGGACACTTGGCCACTCATGCGGATGTCGCACTTGATAGGGTTTTGCAATGACGAGGGCGACTTGAGCGTCAGCGTACCCGTGATTGAACCAAATGGTCCCACCGGTGAAAATGTTGCCCCCATACAGACGGAAGATATTAAAACAACTCCCAACATCGATACTGTCTTACAGGCACACCGAATCAGCACTTGCATAACATCTCCTGTGGACACTTACGGTCGCCCACTCTCCTGTCAGGGCCACACAACAGGCACCTTATTCAAGGTGCCTGCCTTCAGTGGGTGATCAGCCCTTTGTCCTCAAGACTGCCTCAAGGAACAACAACAATAGGCACTCCACCGGCACCCACTACGGTCACGCTCAAGCTTTGAACGGTGCAACTTCCGGACAAAGGCTGGTTGGAGGCCGTCAGTACCTTAGTGGTGTTGTTATACCCAACGGTGATCGTGGACGGGCCACAGTTCGATGGGATAACACCTGAAGCAGTGATGTTGTAACCCACGTTGGTAACGTTGCCCACGGCGGTCGGAGCCGTCAGGCTTGTAGCCGTTAACGTCCATGGCTTATTGGTGGTCTGCGGCAGGTTACACAGTGAATTACTGCCACCCACGACGACATCGGTGATTTTCCCAAGGCCACTGCCATCGACATTCCCGGTAAAGGTCACACTGCACGTCACTGGAATCTGGATCGAAGACGGAGATTTAACCGTGATCGAACCCGTGGCGGTAAAGCCTGTGTTAATTGGGCTCAAGCTGACAGCATTCGCCATCGAAGCAGCACCCATGCAAACAGCCAAAGCAGACAACGATACGAGGGTTTTCAAGCTTTTCATTGTTTTTCCTCACATGTTATGGCGAATTCATTTCGCCCGGGGTAATGGCCATGAACGAGAGGTCACGGTGAAACTGCAGAACTTCCCTTTCCAGCCAAATCTCAATTCAATTACCGCTACAACATCCAACCACTACTCAACCACTTTGAAGTTCGGTGGCATCTTGATCGACACCGTCTTGATCTTGCAGTCTTCGCCAATCGGAACATTGGCTGCTTCCAACTTTCCGGTGGCGTTATCCCAGGTGCCGTCGGCCGTGGAAGGGCCGCACTTGCCGCCCAGGCCGAAGGCGTGCACATCTACGCTGATCTTCGACATCGAGCCGCTTTTTGTGTCCTTGGCAATTAATACCCACGGCAAGTTGATGGCTTCGACCCGGCTGCACTTGAGGCCGCCATCGAATTCAACTTTGTCGACATTCACCGACGTCCCATCGGCGGCAACCTTACCGGCGACTTTGATGGTGCAGTCGGCGCTGATCAGCGCGCCCTTGGAAAAGCTGATGGGGCCCTGGGCAGTAAAGGCACTGCCGGCCGGTTCGATACGTGCGGCCTGGGCCTGTTGATAGACAATCAAACCCAACGCAGCCAATACGATATGCGTGGTGAACTTGGCAGGTGCTTGCATGGTGTACGTCCTTCCCTTGAAATTATTTTTGTTCGGGTCAAACAACTTGCTTGCCATAAAATCGGTAACACCAGGGCGACAGCAACCTGCGCAATACACAGATCACGAACGCCGTAAATAACGTACTCCTTCAGATCAAAATGACTGGGTCGTGCCGCTGTACTTTTCCAAGTACTTCAAACGCTGTGAAGGTTGAAGATTGGTCAGCGTGATATCACCGCCATAATGATTCAGCACACGATGATCCATCCGTCGTCGCCATAAGTAAGGTACATAGGCCCAGACAATCATGCTCGCGTAACCGTAGGGTAGTTGCGGCGATTCATCGAAGTGACGCAACGACTGATAACTACGCGTGGGGTTGGCATGGTGATCGGAATGCCGTTGCAACTGGAACAAAAAGATATTGGTGACAATTCGATTACTGTTCCAGGAATGCCGTGGCGAGCAACGCTCATAACGACCGTTGGGCAACTTCTGGCGTTTAAGGCCGTAGTGTTCGACATAGTTCACCACTTCCAGCAACGAGAAGCCGTAGATGCCCTGGATGATCAGGAATGGCACCACTGCCCAACCCAACCAGGCGATCATCGCGCCCCACAGCACCACGCTGTACATCCAGGCACTGAGCACACCATTTTTCCAATGCCAGGCCGGCAGGCCGAGTTTGCGCAGGCGCTCGCGCTCCAGGTTCCACGCCGAGCGGGCGCTGAACCACACCGAGCGCGGCAGAAAGGCCCAGAAGCTCTCACCCAGGCGGGAGCTGGCGGGGTCTTCCGGGGTAGCGACACGTACGTGATGGCCGCGGTTGTGTTCGGTGTAGAAGTGCCCATAGAACGTAGGGGCCAGCGTGACCTTGGCCAGGAACACTTCCAACGGCTTGGGCTTGTGCCCCAGTTCATGCGCGGTGTTGATCGCAATGCCGGTGGCAGCTCCCGTGGACATGGCCATGCCCAGGTAAGTGAATACGCTGATCTGACCGTGAAGCTGGGTGCGCTCGGTGATATACGCAGCGGCCTGTGCCATCCAGCTCGAAGGGTCCAGCGTGGCGGTGGCGTGCAGCAGGCCGCCGTTGATGATCCAGTCGATACCGCCAGCGGCCAGCCAGCCGGTGATGACCACCGAAGCGATGACAAACAGCACACCGGTGTAGACGATCCAGCGGTAGTAGCCTTGGGATTCAAGGTGGCTGACGGCGGACTCGGGCGGGTTGCTGACGTCTTCACCGAGCAGGCCGTCGATCAACGGGATCAGGCCAAAAATCACCAGTACGCCGACCCACCACAATTGTTGTACGCCGGTGGTGATGGCGAGAGCGCCGGAGAGCAAGGGGGTTGCCAGCGGCATGATGCCGAGCCACCACAGGTGGCGCTTGCCGTCGGTCCAGACGCTTGGAGCTGCCAGGGCCTGGTTCATGGCAGCCTCCGAATGCAGTCGGTGGGCAGGCAAACGAATGGGGCGACAAACAGGTTCACGGAGCGCTGACTGCCCCGAAAAACCAACCATGCGATAAAAGACGTTTTTTTCATTATTTTATTCGCTCTTAGGAATTTCAAAAATTATTTCAAATTAGACATTGAAATAATTTTTTTAAATAAATAGCGCGGAATCGTTAGGTCGTCAACTAGTTTCTCGAGCGCTTTTTTCCGTGACCGATCAGTCTCTTTTTCAGCTGTTTAGTCAGGTGTCTAGGCCAGGCAATTGACGCCGTTGAACCGCAAGTCGGGTAACCAATTATTTACTCGCCAGGGCAAATGGCGGATGCAACAGCGTGGCGTTTTGCGCCGGTCGCACGCGCTTGGCAACCTGCTCCACCAGCATGGCCACACGCTCGGTGGCCGTGATTGGCAACATGTGTCCGCGCCCCTCCACCACTTGCAGCTTAAGCCCCGGCACCTTGCTGGCCAGGGCCTGGCCGTGTTTTTGAAAGTCCAGCACCTTGTCCTGTGCGCCGTAGATCAGGCCGATGGGCAGGGTCAGTTGCGGGTAGCGCTTGACCATGTCCGGCAGGTGCTGGTTGACCAGGTTGATCTCGGTGGAGGCGGCATAGAAGTTGTCAGGGCGCATGCCGAGCAAGCCGCCACCGCGCGTGGCGAAATCGTCTGGAGCGGCATCAGGGGCGAACACGCCTTTGACCACCGAGCCCTTGGTCAGCAGGCCGACGGGCATGGTCAGGGTATGCGCCATCCAGCGTCGCAACCACGCCGGGCGCACCGCCAATGACAGGAACACCAGGGGCAACAAACGTTGGGGATGGGTCAGCGGCGCCACTAGAATCAACCCCGATACCGCATGGGGGTGGTCAAGGGCAAGCGCCAGGGCAATCGCACCGCCGAGGGAATGCCCCAGCACCAGCGGTTTGTCCAGGCCCAGCGTCTTGATAAAGGCGGCGATTTGCCGGGCCTGGGCCGGCAGGTCGGCGGGCGTACCGGTGTGACGGGTGGAATAACCCGACCCCGGGCGGTCGAGGGTGATCACCCTGAAGTGCTCACGCAATCGGCCGGACAAGGCATAGGTCAGGTTGCGACTGCTGCCCATCAGCCCGTGAATCATGACCAGCGGTGGGCCTTCGCCCTCCTCGTAATAGTGAAAGCGCTCGCCCTCGACATCGACGAAACGCCCATTGCCTGGAACAGCTGCTTCGATGCGCCGTGTCATCCAGGTACTGAACCCCCATAACACGGCGCTCGCACCGACCAGCACACCCGCAGCGATAACCCATTCAACAGCCATAGCTCGGTCCTCTGCTTCCCTGCTGCCGACCGCCCGACCGGTATTGATCAAGGCCTCAGCCATCGTCCACACCCGGGACCTAAACTTCGTGCATACCCTCGCGTCCGTCGGACAGGTCGCACATAAGGAGCCAGGGACTAGCGTAGGCGATATTTTCAGGTAGATTATTTAAAATCTTTTTTAAAATAAATAATTCAATTTTCCTTTGCAATGGTGTTCTATCTAAAAGACAAAACAAAAAACAGGAGCACATTCGATGCCCATGAAGGACTGCCTATGAATGCCCACAGCGAATCCATCGACATCGCCATCATCGGTTCAGGCTTCGCCGGCCTGTGCATGGCCATCCAGCTCAAGGAGGCCGGCCTGACCGACTTCTTTATCGCCGAGCAGGCCGAGACGCTCGGCGGCACGTGGCGCGACAACCACTACCCAGGGTGCGCCTGCGATGTGCAGTCCCATGTCTACTCGTTTTCGTTTGCGCCCAACCCTGACTGGACGCGCCAATTCGCGCCGCAAACGGAAATCCGCGCTTACCTGGAGCAATGCGCCCGGCGATTCGAGCTGATGCCGTACCTGCGCTTCAACATGGGCCTGCAACGCGCCGTGTTCGATGAGCAGCAGCAACGCTGGCAACTGCGTTTCAGTGACGGGCGCCAGGTCAGCGCGCGGGTGCTGATATCGGGCATGGGGGCGCTGTCGCGCCCGGTGCTGCCGGATATTCCGGGGCTGGAGAGTTTCAAGGGCAAGCGCTTCCACTCCCAGCAGTGGGACCACGACTACCTCTTGAAGGGCAAGCGCGTGGCGGTGATCGGCACGGGCGCCAGTGCCATTCAGTTCGTGCCGCAGATCGCGCCACAGGTGGCCCATCTGGACCTGTTCCAACGCACCCCGCCGTGGATCATGCCCAAGCCCGACCGACCGATTTCTCGCGCCGAACGCTGGGCCTTCAAGCACCTGCCTTTCACCCAGCGCCTGGTACGCGGTGCTTTTTACTGGGCGCTGGAAGGTCGCGTGGTGGGCTTTGCCCTGCACCCACGGCTGATGAAGATGGTGCAGAAAATCGCCCTGCGCCACCTGCACAAACAAGTGGCCCGCCCTTCCCTGCGCAAGGCCCTGACCCCGGACTACACCATCGGCTGCAAGCGCGTGCTGATCTCCAACGACTATTACCCGGCGCTGTCACGCAGCAATGTCGAGGTGGTGACCGAGAGTGTGCTGCGCATCGAAGCCGATGGCGTGATCACCGCCGACGGTAAAAAACACCCCGCCGATTGCCTGATCTTCGGCACTGGCTTCCAGGCCACCGACCCGCTGCCCCGCGATTGCATCATCGGCCGCGACGGCGTCGACCTGATGGATGCCTGGCGCGATGGCGCACATGCCTATAAAGGCACCACGGTGCCGGGCTATCCGAACCTGTTCCTGATCATCGGGCCCAACACCGGGCTGGGGCATAACTCGATGATTCTGATGATCGAGGCCCAGGTCGCCTACATCCTCGATGCGCTCAAGCACATGCAGCGACACCGCATCGCCACGGTCGACGTCAAACCCGCCGTGGAGCACACCTACAACCAGCAACTGCAGGCCAGGCTCAAGCGCACCATCTGGAATACCGGCGGTTGCCGCAGCTGGTATCTCGATCCCCGTACCGGCAAGAACACCACGCTGTGGCCCGGTTCGACCTGGCGCTTCAAGCAGGTCACCCGGCACTTTGCGCTCAAGGACTATGTCGTCGGCCTGGCGCCGGTCAACGCACCACCGCGCGCGATAGCCGCACCCAATGCCGGTGTCGAAAGGAGCCTGTCATGAAGTCATTCAACGGCCGCGTAGCGGCGATTACCGGCGCGGCGTCGGGTATGGGCCGCGCATTGGCCCTGGCCCTGGCCAGGGAAGGCTGTCACCTGGCGCTGGCGGACAAGAATAGCCAGGGACTGGAGCAGACCCTGGCCTTGATCAAGACCTCGACCCTGTCGCCGGTGACCGTCACCACCCAGGTGCTGGATGTGTCCGACCGCCAGGCCATGGAAGACTGGGCCGCGCGCTGTGCGGCCGACCATGGCCAGGTCAACCTGATCTTCAATAATGCCGGCGTGGCGCTGTCGAGCACCGTCGAAGGCGTGGACTATGCCGACCTGGAATGGATCGTCGGCATCAACTTCTGGGGCGTGGTGCATGGCACCAAGGCATTTTTGCCCTACCTCAAGGCCAGCGGCGACGGCCATGTGATCAACACCTCCAGCGTCTTCGGCCTGTTTGCCCAGCCCGGCATGAGCGGCTACAACGCGACCAAATTCGCCGTGCGCGGCTTTACCGAAAGCCTGCGCCAGGAGCTCGATTTGCAACGGTGCGGCGTCTCGGCCACCTGCGTACACCCAGGTGGCATTCGCACCGATATCTGCCGCAGCAGCCGTATCGACGCGAACATGACCGGCTTTTTGATCCACAGCGAACAGCAGGCCCGTGCCGACTTCGAGAAGCTGTTCATTACCGACGCCGATCAGGCCGCCAAGGTGATCCTGCAAGGAGTGCGCAAGAACAAGCGCCGCGTGCTGATCGGCCGCGACGCGTATTGCCTCGACCTGCTCGCGCGCTGCCTGCCGGCGGCCTATCAGGCCTTGGTGGTGCTCGCCAGCAGACGCATGGCGCCCAAACCACGCAGGCCGATGCTTGAAACCAACGACGAATCCCGTCTCTGAACAGGAGGACGCACCATGCTGCCTATCCGTCGCGATATCCGCTTTGCCTTACCGGCTGAACGCATCAAGAACTGGCATGAGCAAGGCCCGTTCATCACGCACTTCTTCAATGCCCTGTCGCTGCTGTTTCCCCAAGGGGAGCTGTTTTTCATGGACAGCGTGCGCCACTACCGCGCGCACATCCATGACCCGCAGTTGAAGAAAGAGATCCAGGGTTTTATCGGCCAGGAAGCCATGCACAGCCGCGAACACGTGGCCTATAACGATTTGCTGCAAGCGGCGGGGCTGCCGGCGCACACCCTGGACCGACGTCTGAAATTCATCCTCGACCTGCAGAAAAAACACCTGCCGCCGTCTTTCAACCTGGCGGTAACCATCGCCCTGGAGCACTACACCGCGATGCTCGCGGAAATACTGCTCAGCGACCCGTCGCGCTTTGGCGACTCACACAAGGGCTACCAGCAGATGTGGTACTGGCACGCCCTGGAAGAAACCGAGCACAAGGCCGTGGCGTTCGATGTGTGGAACACCGTGGTCAAGCCCGGACCACTGCGCTATCTGTTGCGCACCGGGACCATGCTCACCACCACCCTGCTCTTCTGGCTGGTGGTGTTTGATTTCCACGTACGCTTGCTGATTGCCGACCGCAAGGCCGGAGGGCATTTAAAGGGGTTCTGGCGCATGCTCAAGTTTCTCTACGGTCCCAAGGGTGTGTTCCCAAGGATGCTGCGGCCGTGGCTGCATTACTTCAAACCCGGCTTTCACCCCTGGGACCACGACAACCGCGCACGCCTGGCGGGCATAGACGGGTTGCTCGAAGAGATCGCCCGGACCGGTGGTGGCTACGAGTCGGCCTAGGCCTCGGCCAGGCTGGCGCGATTGCGCACAAAGCCTTGCAATTGATCGCCTGGCAGCGCCTTGCTGAAATACCAGCCCTGGATAATCAGCTCATTGCCTGAGTTCAGGAAGGCCAACTGCTCGGCGGTCTCCACGCCTTCGACCACCACTCCGAGGTTCAACGCCTCGCAAAAGCGCAACAGGCCGGTCAGCACCTGGGCGCCCTTTGGCTCGTGCTGGGCGACCACAAAACTGCGGTCGATCTTGATGAAGTCCACCGGAAACTGGTGCAGGTAACTCAAGGCGGAATACCCGGTGCCAAAGTCATCGATATAGATCTTGGCGCCGATGGCTTGCAGTTTCTGGAGGGTCTGGCGCGTGACCTGGATATCACTGACCAACGCGTCTTCGGTGATTTCCACCGACACCTGCCCTTGGGCCTGGGCCAGGATTTCCACCAGGCGTTCGCCATAGGCAGCATCCGTCAGGGTGGCGCTGGAAATATTGATCGTCATCGGCAAGGCAAAACCGACTTTCTGCCACTTCTGGTACTCACGCACGGCCTGGGACGCCACCCACACATCCACATCCGGCATCAGTCGCGCCTGGGCCAGCCATTGCAGAAATTCCCAGGGCGAATGCACGGTACCCTGGGCATCCCGGGCGCGCATCAAGGCTTCACAGCCGGTACACAGGCCGGTGCGGGTCGAGACCTGGGGCTGGAACTCGAGGTAGAACTCATAATCGCTGATCTGCTGGATGCGGCTCAGTTCGTTGGCCTGGCGCGCCAGCAGCTTGTGGGACGCGAGCACCGGGTCCAACTCCAGCAGGCGGCCTTTTTCTTCGAGGCCGCGAAAGGTCATGTCCAACGACTTGAGGTACACCGTACCGCCTTCGGTGGGCTGACGATGGATCGCGCGCACATAGGGCGCGTAGATCAGGGTGCCGATCACCAGCAGGGCGACTTGCAGCACCACCGCGGCCAGATCGCCGTGGGTGCTGAGGTAGGCATTGAACAGCACCGGCGCGGTAAATGGCACGCTGACCACGGCGGGCGACACCCAGCCGAGCTGCACCACGGTCAGCGCCACCATCGCATTGAAAGCCGGCACCAGCAGGAACGGAATGAACAAGCGCGGGTTGAGGATAATCGGCAAACCAAACAGCAGCACTTCGCTGACGTTGAACAACGACAACGGCAAGCTGGCTATTGCCAACAGGCGCATGGACTGGCTCCGGGAAAACAGCAGGATCGCCACCAACAGGCACAGCGCCCCGCCCGAGCCGCCGATAAAGGCGAAACTGCCCAGCAGGCCACTGTTGAGCAGGTACTTGATCGGCTCTCCGGCGGCCAAGGCGGCATGGTTCAGCACCACCGCCTGGTCCAGCACATCGAACAACGGCTGCATCGCGTACACACCGTGAATGCCGAAAAACCACAACAGCGAATTCATCAGGGTCACGAACAAACCGCTGCCGTAGGGTGATTCCAGCGCATCGATCACCTGCGGCCCCTGAAGCTCTGCCACATAGGGAATCTGCAACAGCATCGACAGCACCACCACCAAGGCCAGTGAGGTGATTGCGCCCGGCATCACCATATTGATGGTGCCCCTGAGGTTGTGGGTCACCAGGTCCTCGTTGACCAGGCGGGTCCAGCGATAGCGATGCAGCCAGGCGATCGCGGGCACATTGAGCAGCGGCGAAGCAATCGCGATAAACAGTACGAAGGTGGCCGAGGTGCGCGGGTAATCACGCAGGATAAAGGTCGCCACCACCACGTGGGCCAGGCACAGGAAGGCGACGGGCAACTGTGGCAGCCGATATTGAATGGCAAGCATGTAACCGATGGAGGCCGCCACCAATAGCGGGATCACCGAGCTGATCTGGTTATGCAGCCCCGCCAGGAAGGTCACCAACGACGGGGCGACCCCCAGCACGCGAGCGCATTCGGACAGGATCAGAAAGGCGGCCGACACCAGCAGGCACGGCAGGATCCACAACAGTCCCTCGCGGATCGCACGCAATGACTCGGTACTGGCCAGGGCGGCCAGACGCTGGGTAAAGAACAGTTTGAACAGCGTTTGCGCCATGACCCATCCCTCTGTCCGTCGCTTACCGTCCCTGGGAGGCAGGGCCGAAAACACCGGCTAACGCTACACGTCCTGATAGCGGGAGCGAAAGGCTTTTGCAGCGCCACCCGGTTTTTTTCGGCATTCATTTCGGGGCGTTATGCTTGTCGAACTTCCTGGGTTGGCCCATCCTTGGCCCTCGACGCGCAGATCGACGATCCGCCCGTTCTGCCAGCCGGCACCCGCCATCCGTTAACGTGGCGCCGGACACTGGACGCGACTGCACCTCGACCCTGCCCCCTTTATCAACCTGGAGCACAGCCTTGTCACAACCCGGCGATAACCACCAGCTCGCCCTGGACCGATTCCTGGCAGAACATCCCGACATCGTCACGCAGTTGGATACCCTGAACCCGCTGGCGGCCCAGGCCAAAGGCGAAACCCTGGCGCAATACCGCGCCGAGCACCTGCACGAAGCCTTCGAGGCTGAAGCCGAGCGCCAGGGGCTGTTTGCCTGGGAGCTGACACTCAAGCTGACAGCGGAGTCAGCCCAGGCGTTCGAAGCCCAACGCCTCGAAGTCCACAAGGAAGTGGCGCAGATGGCCGGCATGAGCTGGGCTGACTACTGCCGGTTGCACGACGTGAACAGCTGACACCGCGCTACACAAACCAACGGCGCCACGGGCAGCCCATCATCTCACGCAACTCAGCGACGCTGATGGTGCGACGCTCGGGGTCCAGGGCCAGCGCCGTGCGTAACGCCGGCCAATAATGCCGAGGCCATTGCCGTGGCCGCGGCAGTGACTCAGCGGATGAGCGCTCCCCCGGCCGCCGTCCTTGCGCCATCTCGTAAAGCACGCACGCCACGCCGTACAGGTCGGCGGCCATTGACAGCGCATCGCCGGCCAGCAGCTCCGGCGCGGCATAAGCGGGTGTCCAGGCACCGATATGGCCGCGGCTCAGGCCCGGCAACCCGGTCGTGAGCAGTGACTGCCCCAGGCCGAAATCGAACAACCGCAGGCCCTCCTCGCTGACCATGACGTTGCCCGGCTTCAGATCGCCGTGCAGCACACCCAGGCGATGGGTATACGCCACGGCGTCGAGCAACTGCACCGCCATCGGTTGCAGTTCTCGCCAAGGCATGCCACCGGGGTATTCGAGCAGCAGCCGGTCCAGGGTCATGCCGTGCATCAACTCCATGGTAAAGAACGCGATATGCCGGTTGATATCGACGTCGAATCCATACATGCGCACCACCCGCTCATGTCGCAGGCCGCGGGCCAGGGCAAACTCGCTGTACAACAGCACATGGGCATCCGGGCACTCGGCAAAGGTTTCGCCGAGGACCTTCAAGGCCACACTGGAACACGGTTCGCCGAATTGTTCGTGCAGCAAGTCACGGGCGCGGTAGACCACCCCCATGCCTCCGCTGCCGAGTATCCGCTCCAGCTGATAACGCCCGGCGAGCAGGCTGGGTGGGGCCACGGTCGCGCTCATGACTGCACCACCACAGCAGTCAGGTCGTCCCGCGCCGTGCCGCGCATGACGGCGGCGAACAACCGGTCCACCATCTGTTGCGGCGTGCCCATGCTCAAGGCACGTCCCAGCTCGCCATGACTGAGTGACTGGTACAGACCGTCGCTGCACAACAGGAACACATCGCCTGGCCGAGTGCTGAGCTCCAGCACTTCCAGGTTCAAGGGCTCACGGGCGCCGACGGCCCGCGTCAAGGCCCGCGCATCCGGGTGGGCTCGGGCCTGCTCCAGGCTCAACTGTTGTTCATCCATCAATTGTCGAAGCAGGGAGTGGTCGCGGGACAGTTGATACAGGTTCTGCCCGCGCCACAGGTAGCAACGGCTGTCTCCCGCCCACACACAGGCAGCACGACCGCCCTCCAACAGTAGCGTGACGACGGTGCTGCCCATGGTGCCGTCGAGATCACCTGCGAGGCGTCTCAGCCCATGGCCCAGTTGCCAATTGAGCGATTGCAGGCATCGGCGAACGGCTTCCACGCGCTGATCGAGGCTACCCTGCCCCGACAAGGACGCCAGGCTGCTGGCCACCCATTGGCTGGCCACATCCCCGGCCCGGTGCCCGCCCATGCCGTCCGCCACCGCCCAACAGCCGCGTTGAGGGCAATCGAGGAACGCGTCCTCGTTACGCGCCCTGACCTTGCCGCGCTGCGTACGCCCCGCACTGCGCCAAGGGGTGCGATGGCGGCTCACAGTCGCTCCGGCAAGCGGAACGTGCGCCAGGCCGCGATTTGAAATGGGTTGGGCATGCGCTGGCTGGTCAACAGGTAATTGGCGCGCAAACCCGAGAGGTCAGACTTAAGTATCTGCGCGTTCCGGCCATTGGCGGGCTCGCTCTGCATCAAATCGAAGAAGCGGAACAATGACCAATCTCCGCTGTTTTTCTCGATCCCCAGGGGTCGATGCGCGCCCCGCTCCAGGACCAGGCTGCTGCGACCGTTGTCGGCCTCGGTGGGCCAATGAAACGCCATGGGCACGATGGGGCCGTGGCGATATTCCAGTTGTTGATCGCCAATACGCAGGATGGCGCGACTGACCGCCTGGTCCAGGCTGTAGGGGGCCAGGGTAAAGCGCACGGACAAGCCTCCTTGTTCCTCGGAAAAAAAACCGCGCCGGATCACTTGCGCCTTCGCCAGTTGGTCCAGGAAAGCACGTGATGTCGGAAAGCTGCGCCCGTCCAGGCCGCGCAAGCGGTAGCGGCTGCCCTCGGTGCTGACAAACGGGCGCAGGTAACTGTCATAGAACCGCGCCATCACACCTCGAGGCTTGAAAAAATCGGTGAAATCACTGAGCGCCACATCGCTGGTACCGTGGGCATTGAACGGGTACCGCTGGCGAATGGCCTTGGCATACACACCGTATACCTCGCTTTGATAGCGCTGGTTCACATACACATAGGCCTCGTCCAACCAGTGGCGCCAGACATCATCGGCAATGGCCTCGAACCAGGCAGACAGCGGCAGTGGCAGACGCGCAGCAGCGTCACGCAAATTGCCCAGCACATCCTGCTGGCCCTCCATGCGCCGTATAGCCTTTTGGAAAGCCGCCTGCTCCGGCGCACTCTCACGGTTCAGGGCCGTCAGTTGCAGGTGCAACTCGTCGGCCAGACGCAGGGCCTGGCTTAACTCGGCACCGGGGTTTTGCCGCTCGTCCAGCATCTGGTGCAACGGTTCGAAGCGGCGCTGCAATGCACGCCGGGCCGAATCCGGCGGCAACTGCTCCATTAGCGCGTCGCTTGCCAACTGCGCCACCGCGCCCACCTCACCGATCTGGCGCGTCACCTCATCCAGTCGCTCGCTGACAGGGAGCAAGCGGGTATTTTCCCTGACCAACTGCAACAGCTGGATCAGGGGCGACTGGGCGGACGTCAAGCTGGCAAGTTGCTCGGCACCTTGCCTGAGGCCGTCAGTCGCCTGCAGGCTGACCTGGCCCAATGCCTCACTCCAGGCGTCGGCGTACTCGCTGAAGTAACGCTGCTCGAGCTCAAGCATCAGCCGGCGTAAATCCATGGCACTCAAGTCCGTCCCTTCACCCAGCACCCAATTGTCCTGGGCAATGGCATTCACCAATCGCGGCCCCTGCGTCTCGAAATACTGCAAATACCGTTTTGTGTAGAACCCGGGGATCGGATGATCGATGGCGGCAAATACCTTGCCCTCGGCAAAGCGCAAGGGTTCCAGGTTACGCGACTGCTCGCGCAGCACCCGGTAGATCACATCGGCCAACGACTCACCGCGCAATGCCTGGCGCGCCAGGGCAACCAGTTGATCATCCACCGGTGCCACGAACGATTGCCCAAGCAACTGCGCCAGGTGCACATTCAGGCGGTGCTGTGTCGACGTATCGCCCGCATAACGTGCCGACCAATGGCCAGCCACTCGCTGCGCCAGCCAAGCCGTATCACGGCGCTCGCGCAAGGTGAGCATCAGGTAGGCACGCAGGTTGTCCAACAGCCGCTCGCGATCATCCAGGCTCGAACGCACCTGCTCTTCGAGCAACTCGGTCACCCGTGGCAATAACTGCTGTTGCAGGGCCTGCTCATAAGCGCTGTCCAGCACCGGCTGACTCGCTTCTCCCTGATACAAGCCTGCACGTTCCACCAGTGGCACGTCCTGCACTGCGGGGAAAACCTGGATCGCCGCCCGCCGTGCATCCAGCAGCGGCAACACGGCCAGCGTCGCGTCCGTACCAAGTGGCAAGGCAACTGGCGTCGCCAGGTTGGCCAGTTGCTGCAAGCGATGATGGTTGACCGAATAACTGTGCATCCACAGCCAACCCGCCGCACCGATGATCAGGGTTGCGGCCACGGCCACGCCGATTTGCCGGCGACGTATGCGCTGCTGCTCCTGGCCCTGCAGACCGGCGAGGCCGGCCTCGGCAAATATCACCCGGTTGAACAAGCCCTGGATGAAGTGCGAGCCGCGCTCACCGGCGCAGGTCAAATAGAACCCGCGCAGTCCGTTGATACGTTGATAACGATGCGCGGAAAAAGCCAGCTCGATAAATGCGCACAGGCGTTCGCCGACTCGCGCCATCTGTTGCGGAAAGTCGAGTGTCAGCCCGCGCTGCTCGACACTGCGCTGCGCGTGCAAGCGCTGAATCAACTCACCCCCCAGGCGTTGCAGCAGCGTCTCGAACGCCTGGCGCACCTGGGTGACTTCAGTGCCGGCCTTGCCGGTGATCAGCTGTTCACCCAGTACGCCTTCGGCGGCGTCGGCCTGGGGTGAGTCGAAGTATTCGGCAAACCCCGTCAACCGATCGGCCTGGGTCAGGACCAGGTAGATCGGCACATCGACATGCAACGTCTGCTGGATTTCCTGCAAGCGCGTGTGAATGTGACGGGCGTGATGGTCCAGATCCAGCGGGTGGCTGCCAACCAGCGTTTCCATCGACAAGGTCACCACGACACCATTGAGCGGGCGGACCTGGCGTCGCGCCCTGAGCAGCCTGAGCAAGGTCAACCAGCCCGCGGCATCCACGGCACCGTCCGGTTGCGTCAGGTAGCGTCCGGCGGTATCGACCAGCACCGCGTCGTCGGCAAAGTACCAATCACAGTAGCGGGTCTGGCCCGTCGAACTCGGCTCGACACGGTCCAGCGGAAACGGCAACCCACTGGCCGCCAGCAAGCGCGTCTTGCCACTGCCCGCCTCGCCGATCAACAGGTACCAGGGCAGCTCATCACGCCAACGCTCGCTGCGTTCAGCATACCGGCCAGAGGTTTTCAGGGTATGCAGCGCCTCCCTGAAGCGGCCACGCACTTGTTTCTGCTCGTCCTCGATGCGCCCCTGTTGCTCATGATGCGCCTGGTGTCCGGGCTTTTTCAGCCGCGCGGCGCGGCGCCCGCCGGCCAGGACCATCGCCAGCCCCCACAACAGAAACACCACGCAGACGGTCAACAGGCGCGATGTCGGTGCGGCCCAGAACCGATACCCGTCCACCGCGAGCAAGGGTCCGAAAAACCATACCAACAGCGCGACTGAAAGCACCAGCAACAAGCTCCAGACCCAAATCGTAGCCAGCACGGTGCCCGCGCCCTTGAAGAATGCGTTCATTCATTGCTCCCAGCGTTACAGGGGCGTCCGAGTCAGATCCGGCGCCGAAATTTGAAAAGGTTGCAGCACCTGTGTGCGCTCTTTGCCTAATACCCAGGCAAACCCCGAATAGATCGCCAGCATGCAGCCCAGGCAAAGGATTCCAACCCAAAGGGTCGGCAGCTTGCGCGGGGCTTTATGGCGTACGGGCTCCACCTGTGGCGGTAATACAGAGACAGGCAGCGGCGTGCCCCGGACATGCCTGACCTGGCGATACAAAGCATCGCGCACCGCTTCAAGTTGCAGCACGCCACGCTCCATGACCCGATATTTACCCTCAAACCCCATCGCCAGGCACAGGTACATCAATTCCAGCAGCGCAATGTGCTTGACCGGGTCTCGGGACAGTCGCTCCAGCAGCTGGAAAAACTTTTCGCCGCCGAACGTTTCGTTATGGAAGCGGCTCAGCAGGCTGACCTTCGACCAATCGCTGCGACTGCCCCAGGCGGTGGTCACCACCGCTTCATCGATCACGCTGCACAACACATAACGCGCCGACATGACCTGGCCGTTTTCGCTCCCCTCATGTAAGGCACGGGTCTCGAATTGGGTGACCCCTTCCGACAGCCGATCATTGAGTGTTTGCAAGCTTTCCCGGCCGCAATGGCCCCTGAGCCGGGCCACCTCCGCGAGTAATTCCCAAGCGACCGCAACCAGCGGGTTAAGCCCCATATTGAAGGTCTGCGCGCCCTGCAAGCGGGCCGCGTAGATCATTCGGTCTTCCAATTGCTCGAAGCGCGGTGGCGTGGGGAAGTCGGTGATCGCGCCCTGCGCCGGCCCCCGTCCTTCACGATCAAGCAGGACAGTTTTTTCGTCCTGTGGGTATTCACGGTCCGTGGTCATAGTGTTCAGTTCCTGATGGCCCAGAAGGTGAGTTCAAGCTCGGCAAACTCGCCGCCGACATGGAAGGCAAACCCACCCGAATGCTCCAGTTGCGTGATGTCCCGGGCGCTGAGTTCGAGCATGAAATAGGTTTTGCCGGCATGGAACGGCAACTGTCGCGGCGCCACCGGCAGCGGCTTGACCTTGATGCCCGCCAGATGCAGGTTGACCAGTTCGCGTATGCGCTCCACCGGGCCGATCTTCAGATGCGCCGGCAAACGGTGACGAAGCTCATCCGAATCACACTGCGCGCTGGCCGTCAGGATGAAGGTCGCGCTGCCGAGCAGCTTGAGGTCGCTCACCGGGCATACCAGCACGCCGTATTGACGCTGTTGCAGCGCGAGCTCCATGGCATGCTGCTCCAGCACCATCGATAGCATGGAGCGAATGCCCTCCATCAGCCCACGAAAGCTGGCGCCCTGGTCGTTATGCCGATACCGCACGTCCAACGGGGCACGCTTGCTGTCATGGGCGAACGTCGATAACTCACCGAGCATCGACAGGCACTCGCGGAACACCGTTTCCGGACGAACCTGAACCTGGCCCAGATAGTGACGCAGGACCCACTCGCAACGATTGACCAGTTGCAGCATCAGAAAGTCGCCGATCTGCGAACCGGCGGCGGCACCGTTGCCCTGGATACGCTCTGCAATGGCGTCGCCTCGGCAGGCCAGCAGGCTGATCACCTCCTTGAGGCACGACGATACATAAGCCGATCCCTGGACATACATGAAGGTCGGGCTGAACTCCGGGTCCAGGCTCACGCCCTCTTCATCCGTGCAATCCACAACCTGGGCGACCTTGAGCATCACACACGCCTGGTCACTGTGATGCTCCCCCAGCAGCAGGCGCAGGTCCGGACGGCCGCAGTGAATCTGACAACGTAAATCGACACCGGCATTGGAGTCGCCAACGTCCATCGGCCAGGTGATATAGCGTGCCCAGACATCGGCCTGGTCCTGCTTGCGCGCCTCGATCTGGTTGTGGGTCGTCAACGGCAACGCAAGATAGATCCCTTGCCTGCCCGCGTTGGCAGGTACCTGCAGGACCAGCGGCTCCATGGCGGCACTCAACTCGAAGAGGCTGCCGTCGGGTAATACACCACTGGCTTGGTTGACGACGATCTTGCCCAGGCGCAGGTACTGCAGGTCGATTTCAAGGGTGATGAACCCCCAGGTGTCGCAGCCCAGCAGGCGGGTGCGGTTGAGTTGCTGGTTGTAGTAACGATCGTTGTGTTGCAGGTGCTGGGGCCGCAACAACATGCCTTCCTGCCAAATGACTTTATGAACGAGCATATCAATCCTGCCTCGCACCAGAAATTGGGTTGGCGACCCGGATGCCAGCCTTGTCAAGCACCAGGCTGGCCCGGGTCAGTTTCTGCGGGTTAAGCGACACCACCATTCGCCACTGCACATGGGGCAGGTCTCGATAGGCGGCCAGCACCCCCACATAACGGCTCTGCGGTTCAACCTTGAGCTTGAGCTCCAGCCGTTCGCCGGGGCGCATTTCCAGCTCCTCGCTGCTTACCCAGTCCTTGGGCAAGGCTTGCTCGGCACGCCCGTAAAGGCTGAAAAAATCGGCGTTCTCGAAGGCCACGGGATGGCGCAGCTCGAGCAAGTGCACCACGATCGGCGAGGGACGCCCGTGCAGGTCGGGGTTGACCTGATCGCTGGCGACCAGCTTCAGGTCCAGCTTGGTCACGGTTGAAAAAGGCGACAGGGTGCTGCACCCGGTCAACAGGCTGAATACCACCAGCATGGATGCAACGGCGGCTCGATACATGATCATCATCCCGGGTAGTCCACATGAAGGGTGGAGATCAGGCGGACCTGCTCGTCATAGGCTCTGGCGAAGTCCTTGCCCAACAGGTGTCCCGTGAGCGGTTCAGCCTCGACCAGGCGCTGGTAGTGACGTTGATAGGCGCGCCATTGGGCACCGTCGGTGTTGAACCGGGGCGATTTGTCCTGGCGCTCGAAACACAGCAGCAGATAGCTGGGGGCGAACGCTTCCCGCGCGCTGCGCGCCGCGGCACGACATGCCGCCAGCAATGCAATCTGATGCGTCTGCATATCCCGGTGCACTTGAGTGATCGCCAGGTCGGCGGGCAGTTGGCCAAATTCGCTGATGCCCAACAATGCGGCCAACGCCGTCTCGGCATCCGCGCACTGCCTGAGGGGGTTTGGGCTGTTCACAACGGGAGCGGCGGGCGCCAGGTTCGATTCACTTTTCAGTTCGTCGCAGGTGCGCAGGTTGTGCTGCAACCCCTCGATACTCAGCTTGAGCAAGCCGGCGACCTTGATCGCCAATGCCTCTCGCGCTGGCCTGTCAACGTCGTCGAGGCGGATCCCCAGCGCTGCCGCAAACTGCGTCCAAAAGGACTCGTTGTCCGCTGGCGCAGTGACAACCTGCGGGCTCGGCGGCACCTCCAGGTCGGGCTCCACCCATCGAGGCAAGACCAGATGGTCTCGGTCCGCCGCGCTGTGAGTCATCCACTGCCCCGGTTCTTGGGCGACAGTACTCAATGCGTCCAGCCCGTCCAATGACGGATGGGTGAGGTCCTCATCATCCAGCGCCTGCATGGGGTCCAGGGCCAGGAAAGCATCGTCGGGAATCGGCCCCGGTGCCGTAAATCGCCGCGCGCCGGGCGGGGCCGGCGGCTCGATAAGCCTTGCGCGTATCGCCAATGCCCCCAGTTGAAAAAGATCACCGTCGGCGATCAGTCGCGCCTGCCCTTTATTCAGGCGTTCACCACTGTCGGCCACACAAATGCCATTGCTGCTGATGTCCGTCAGAAAGTAGCGACCTTCACGGTAGCTCACCAGCCCATGGTGACTGGACAACAGTCGACTGGCATCGGGGATCACCCAGTCGCAACCGGCCCCGCGACCGATCACACCGCCGACACCGGCAAACGTCTTGCGAGCGCCGGCCAGCGGCTCGGTGCCAGCGCCGTCATACACTTCAAATACCAGTTGCATGCTCGGGTCCTCCATTCACTGGCCGCGACTGGTCGCTTGCGGGTCGCCCAACGGACGGTAGTCAGCATCATCGAAGACATAATTGGCGTTACAGCCGCCCAGCACACACAACACAAGCAACATGGCTTGCCACAGACGATCAGGCATCGGGTATCTCCCATAGACACAAGGCATTCAGCACTCCCCCTTGGCTTCACCAACAGGAATATTCAAGCGGGCAAGCCGGTAGAGCAGCGTGCGGCGAGCGACGCCCAGCTCACGGGCGGTGCGTGTTCGATTACCACGGTTCTTCTGCAGGCAATCGATCAGGACCATGCGCTCCACCCTCTCCAGGCGCTGGCGTAATGTGGTCTCTACAGCGGCCTCCGTTCGCGGCGACAGCGCCAGGTGCAGCGGCAGGATCACACCGTCATCACACAGCAGCACCGCGCGCTCCACCAGGCACTTGAGTTCGCGGACATTGCCGGGGAAGCCATGACTCGTCAGTTGATCCAGGGCCGCGCTTGACCAGCCAACAGCTGGCCGACCGAGTGCCATACAGGCCTCGTCGGCGAAATGACGCGCCAGTTGCAGCGCGTCGCCGTCGCGCTCACGCAGCGCCGGCAACTCGATGGGAAACTGCGCCAGCCGGTAATACAGGTCTTCACGGAAGGTCCCCTGGGCCACCATGGCAAGCAGGTCACGGTGAGTCGCCGCAATGATGCGGACATCGACCTTATGGGAAGCATTGGCCCCCAGCGGACGCACTTCTCCTTCCTGCAAAACGCGCAGCAACTTGGCCTGCAGTGAGAGCGGCATGTCACCGATTTCATCCAACAGCAGCGTGCCGCCATGGGCTGCATCGAATAACCCGACGTGGTCGCGCTGGGCCCCGGTAAATGCGCCCTTGCGGTAGCCGAACAGCTCGCTCTCCAACAGGCCTTCCGGAAACGCGGCGCAGTTCTGCACCACGAACGCTTTAGCGCTGCGCGGCCCGGCTGCGTGGATGGCACGCGCCACCACTTCCTTGCCGGTACCGGTCTCGCCACGCAGCAACACGGTGTACGGCGTGTGCAGGACCTTACCGATCAAGCGGCAGGTCTCGTTCATCGCAACACTGTTGCCGATCAAGCCGTACACACGAGTGGCGGGCGCTCTCGATTTGAGCCGGGTGACCTCCGGTGCGGGCTGCATCCGTCGCAACAGGCTCAATTGCGCCAGCGCGAAGCCGCCAAGGCGCGCCAGCGAGGCAACATAACCTTGCAATTGGGCTGGGCGCGGGCTGGCGCACAGCAATACGCCCATGATGGTTTTGCTGCGCCCCAGCAGCGGTATGCAGGACAGGCAATGCCAAGGCTGCGCCACTGCCGGCAGGAACCCGGTGTCATGCACGCACTGGCTCAGGTCATCCAGGGTAAGGGGCTGCCCTTGGGTCAGCACGTAGTGCAACAGAGGTTCATGCTGGGAGCCAGGGCCCGACGCCGGGTCGCCCGGCGGCAGCGCCCCGTGGAGATGCTGGGCGATCAGCTCAAGCCTGCCCGCCGGCTCATCGAACAGGTACAGCTGGCTGAGTTCACACTGGCTCAGTTGCGCAGCGCCGGTCACGCACAAGTCCGCCAGCGTGGTTTCGTCGTTTTCATGGCCCAGTCGGCAGAACCAGCCGAGCAAGGTCTCGGCATAGGTCAGGGGATGGGGTAATGGGGTAAACAGGTTTTTCATCATTGGCCGAACTCGCAGACTGGCCGACCGCTGCTATCCAGCCGTGCATGAACCCGTGACAGACCTGCATGGCCCACCGTTGCAGTCAGCAGCCGATCAGCGATCTGCGGCAGCAGGTCCGACTCGATCCACTGATCGATCGCGCGCGCTCCGCTGTCACCGTGTGTGCAGAGCCGGACCATGTGCGCCACCAGCTCGGGCGTGTGGGTAAACGCCAACTGGCGTTGCTGTAATCGCTGGCCAAGGCGCGCAAGCTTGAGGCGTGCTACGTCATTGAGCACCTCACCCGTCACCGGGTAATAGGGCACCACCCGCATCCGGGCCAGCAACGCCGGTTTGAAGTGTGCCCGCAGCGCGGGGAGGATCGCGGCTTGCAATACCTCGATGTCCGGGCGCAGGCCGTCGGCGCACGCCTCACTGATGCAGTCGCTGCCGAGATTGGAGGTCATCAGGATCAACGTATTACGGAAATCGATCTCCCGCCCTTCGCCATCATTGGCCAAGCCCTTGTCGAAGACTTGGTAGAACAGGTTCAACACCTCCGGGTCTGCCTTCTCGACCTCGTCGAGCAACACCACCGAATAAGGGCGTTGCCGCACCGCTTCGGTCAGGACACCCCCTTCGCCGTAGCCCACGTAACCCGGAGGTGCACCGATCAATCGAGACAGTGAGTGTTTTTCCTGATACTCCGACATATTGATGAGGGTGACGAACCGCTGACCTCCGTACAGCAGGTCGGCCAGCGCCAGCGCGGTTTCGGTCTTGCCCACACCGCTGGGGCCGGCCAGCAGGAATACACCTACTGGCGCATCGGGTTCGTTGAGGCCGGCAGCTACGGCCCGCAGGCTGCGATCAAGCGCCTGCACGACCGGCTCCTGTCCCAGAATGCGTGCTCGCAAGGCATCGGCGAACCCCAGGACTTTTTCGCTGGGTTCAAGGGCCACTTGCTCGACGGGAATCCCGGTCCACGCACTGATGACCTGGGCCACCAGGCGCGGGCACACCGTCGGGCTTGCCGTCGGCTGCTCGCGCTGTTCAACCCAGCACTGCTCCAGGGCCTGGCGCTCCTGCTCCAGGGCATCCAGTCGCAGGCTCAAGGCTTGCAGGGCCACCTCATCGACCGGCAGCCCGACCTCGGCATCCCTGCGCAGCGCCAGGTGTTGCCGCGTCCCTTCGGCAAGCTCGGCGACCAGGCACTGCAAGGCTTCGGGCCGCGCCGACAAGCACGTGCGAGCCCTTGCACATGCCGTATCCAGTACATCCACCGCTTTATCCGGTAGCTGGCGCCCCGCCAAATACCGCGCGCTCATGTGCGCCGCCGCGACAACCGCATCGTCGCGCACGTACACGCCATGGCTGGCCTCATAGACCGGCACCAGTCCACGCAGGATCGATACCGCGGCCTCGACACTCGGTTCGCCCACCCGTACCGGTTGAAAACGCCGCGCCAATGCGGGGTCCTTTTCGATGTATTGCTTGTACTCCGACCAGGTGGTGGCGGCGATGGTCCGCAGTTGACCGCGGGCCAACGCAGGCTTGAGCAGGTTGGCGGCATCCGACGCACCACCCGGTCCCGCGGCCCCCACCAGCATATGAGCCTCGTCGATAAACAGGATCACGGCCTGGGGCGAGGCGTTGACTTCGTCGATCACTCCCTTGAGGCGGCGCTCGAATTCGCCCTTGATACCAGCCCCCGCTTGCAGCAGCCCCATATCAAGGGTCAGCACGCGCACATCCTGGAGGGCTGGCGGTACCTGCGATGCGACCACTTGCAGGGCGAAGCCTTCGACAATCGCCGTTTTCCCGACCCCGGCTTCTCCGACCAGGATCGGGTTGTTTTTGCGTCGACGCACGAGGATGTCGATCAATTGCCGGATTTCACCCTCCCGGCAGATGACCGGGTCGATCAAGCCTTCACGGGCCTGGCGCGTCAGGTCCTGGGTAAAACGCTGCAACCATGATTCAGCCACCACTGCCTGGGCTTGTGCGCCCTGGCTCAATAAGAAGTCACGTACGCGATCAGCGTCCAAACGGCTCAAAATACCTTGATAGCCGCTGCCGGCGTGCTCCAGGGGATGACGTAGCAGCGCGAGCAACAGGGCGCCCTGGTCAACGTCATGTCGCCCCAGTTCAAGGTGCGCAACCATCAACGCCTGTTGCAACCACTGCACCAAAGCCTGGGCGAACACCGGGTTGCGGGTTGCACACTGCGCGGTCTTTGGCTGCAGCGTCGCCTGCAGTTCGTGCAGCGCTACATTGGCCTCTGCCAGCGCCTTGGCCAACACGCCATCGGCGTGCTCCAGCAGCGCCAGCAGCAGGTCCTCCACCAGCACTTCGCGACCGCCCCGTGCGATACAACGTTCAGCCGAGTGTTCCAGGTCGCTGCGGGTTTGCGCCGCCAATGTCCGTATCAATTGTTGCAGGTCTACATTCATCATAATCATCAGTCCTTAATGCGCATTGCCAGCCAGCGTGACCACACCATCCGCCCGCTCATGCCCCAGCCAACTGGTCCATCCCAGGCGACACACATTGCGTTCGCCGATATGCAGCGCGCGGATCTCCCCTTCGGCGAGCACCAGGCGCACGTCATATTCCAGCGGTGCGCGCGCGGTTAAGCGCAGCAGTGCACATAAGGGGCGCAGGTCCTCCCCGGTCGGCAGGAACTGGTGAAATCGTTGCCAGTCGAGCCCGAGCAGATGCACGGTGAACTTGCCGCTGCAATCGGTGACCCGACTCCCCAGCACCAGGTCCTGGCCGAGCGTGTGGTTGGCCGCCCCCAGCCGATTGCGCTGCTGTCCGTTGATTGACACGCTGCGTTCAACCCACTGTTCGATGAACAACCGGCGGTGCTTGAAGTAATGGCGCATCACCGTCTCAATCATTGCCGCCGAATGCGCGCGCAGGCTCAGCAGCCCCAGGTAAGGCAGCAGCCGTTTGCAATCCAGCGCTGCCGCCCGACGAATGTCCTGGCCTCCCAGTCCGATCAAGGCAAACATCTGCGCCGAGAACGCATCACTGGCGCCCCGTCGGAAGCAGGCTCGATAACGATATTTGCGCCAGATCGGCAGCATCAGCCGTTGCAGGCGGTGGTGAAACACGTCCAGGAAATCCCGGGTGGCGTTACCGCCTGACACCTCTGCGTACGCCTGCTCCGCGTAGAACGCGGGCAGTGGTGACCCCGCGCCACATAGCCCGAGGACATTGAGGCGAAGCCGCGCGCGCAATTGACCGTACTCCACAAAAAACTCCACTCGATCGATGTCGTGTCCGGGAAAGCCCAAGCCTGGATTGGCCTGGAATTCCAATTGGTCATACAACGCGTCCTCATCCAGCAGTGGATGGGCATCACGCAAGCGCTCGATAACCTGTAACACCGCCTGGAACAGCGAGTACTCGCGGATGAAACGGGACAGTTCGGTTAAAGCAGGGGCTGCTCGCCCATGCGGGGTGGCCATAGGTACACATCTCCTTGTGTGCTGATCACTCGCAATTCGTGATACGAATTCAAGCTGGCGTACAGCGCAAAAAACTCGTTGAGCACCGAAGCGAATACAAAGGTTTCGCCCTGGCCGAGGAAGCCTTGGGTATCGATCGACAGGTCCACCCGCACACCGCGAATCGGCAGGCCATTGAGCAATCGGTCGACGGCTTCGTGCCGGATGGCGCGCAGCGCTCCCAACCGCTTTGCACTGATCTTCTGCGCCTGGCGGCTGTGATAACGCGGCAGGTCGTAGGTTTCGAGGATGACTTTCAGGGCATTGATATCGGTCAACGACAGGTAGTTGAGCGACAGGTTGCTGATCAGTCGCCACAGGAAGTCCTGGTCCAGGGGCGGAGCAAGACTCGTGGTCGGCACGGTGATATTTCGAAACGCCAGAAATTCCGGGGTCTGCTCGCAGGGCTGGTTGACCTGCCCCACCTGTAGCTGCAGCGGCAGGTTCTGATTGGTGCAGGTCAACTCGATCGACAGTGTTTCCTGTTCGTGCCCCAGGTCACGCTCAAACGCGATCCAGGTGTCGAGACCGGCATGCTGTGCCGATGCACGCTGGCGAAGGCTGTAGCTGGGGGCCATGTTCGAGGCTGGGGTGGCGCTGTCGTGTTCAAAGGACTCGAACGGTACGTAATGCCGATAACCCAGGCCACCCGGGCGCCATCCCGTCACGCTGTCCACGGAAAACACCGCGGCGTTGCCGCGGGTATATTCCCCAGGCACCAGCAGATACTCATCCTGCTTGCCGTCCAGGCGAACGGGCACCGCATCATGGTTGAACAGATTGACGATGGGGGTGCAATAGAGCTTCACGTTGTCCAGGCTGGGGCGTTGCGGCTCATGCCCCTGGGTGCGCAGTTCAAAACGCATCACCATGCCACGCACCCGTTTGAGCAGTGCCTGGGGCACCCCATGCAGCCGATCCAAACCGCCGACATCCACGAACAGGTATTTGTCAGGGAAGGCAAAATACTCCTGCAGCAGGCGATAACCACGGAAGGTATTTACCGGGTAAGGAATCAACGCCTGTTCTTCGCAGAACCCCACCGGGTGTACCTGGCTGGCACACAGCCGCAGCGACATTGCCTGCCCATCGGTCCCGTTGACGGGCTGGCCGTCATCACCGAGAAGCAACAACTCGATGCCGTCGAGATGACGCAGCAGGCCCAGGTACAACCCCTGGCTGACGTGGCGATCCCCGGCCAGGTGCAACCGCAACGTGTCGAACACCAACTCACTGAAATTCCCCGGGGCGCTCATGTCCAACCGCAGGTCCAACAGGGCTCGCTCACCCTGGAAGACATACGTCACGGCGCTCAGTTGCAGCGCCATGACCTGGGTGCTGTAGCAGGTCCGAAAGCGACAGCGCTCGCCATTGATGGCCGCGCTTTCCACTGCGGTGTCGCGCGCCACCCGGACAGCAGGCCCTGCCCGTTTCAACGGATCGAACTGCAAGATGCTGAACGATGGCAGAGGCCGCATGTAGTTGGGCCACAACAACTGCATCAACGAATGGGTCAGTTCGGGTAATTCGTCATCCAGTTTCTGCCGCAGGCGGCCGGTGAGAAACGCAAAGCCTTCGAGCAAACGCTCCACGTCCGGGTCCTGGCCGGCCTCTGCGAGAAACGGTGCCAGGGCTGGATTGCGCTCGGCGAAACGTCGCCCCAGCTGACGCAAGGCACTGAGTTCGCTTTGGTAATAACGATTAAAGGTCATCCGGCGCAACCTCGACCTGCCCACCATCACCCAGAAGCGCACTGAACACCACCGGTTGCCTGATTCCATTGGCGAGCAGTGTGGCCTCGATGGCAAATGCCAGGACCAGGGGATCGCGGTCGCGGGGCAATAGCCTCACGCGCACGTTCGCCAAACGCGGCTCATAGGCCTGGATAAACCGTTCGATCGACAGGCGCGATCGGCTCAATGATTCGTGCAGGCTCAGGCGCAGGTCATTGAGATCCGGCAAGCCGTAGTCATGCAGTGTCTGGACACTGCCCGCACGCGTGCTGAGCATCTTGCCCAGGTGCGTCGCGATGGACGCTACGCTGTTCGCCTGGGCAGGTGCCTGGCCGTCAAGGCGCTCGAATAGGCTGCAGTAATGTGTCATCCCCTGGTGCCTGCTCATTCTTTGTCGAGCTTGCCGACCAGGGACAAGGTGAAATCCGCCCCCATATACTTGAAGTGAGGTCGCACACTGAGGTTGACGCGGTACCAGCCAGGTTCCCCGTCGACGTCACTGACGACAATACGGGCGGCTCGCAGCGGACGCCGGCCGCGCACTTCGGCGCTGGGGTTTTCCTGGTCCGCCACGTATTGGCGAATCCACTTGTTGAGCTCCAGCTCAAGGTCGGTGCGCTCCTTCCACGAGCCCAGTTGCTCGCGCTGCAGCACCTTGAGGTAATGGGCCAGCCGGTTGACCACCATCATGTACGGCAACTGGGTACCCAGGCGGTAGTTCAGCTCGGCCTCCCTGCCCTCGGCGCTGGTGCCGAAGTACTTGGGTTTCTGCACGGAACTGGCGGAGAAGAACGCGGCATTGTCACTGCCCTTGCGCATGGTCAGGGCAATAAAGCCTTCCTCGGCCAGCTCATATTCGCGACGATCGGAAACCAGCACCTCGGTAGGAATCTTGGTTTCGATTTCGCCCATGCTGTGGAAGTGGTGCAACGGCAGGTCCTCCACCATGCCACCGCTTTGCGGACCGATAATGTTCGGGCACCAGCGAAACCGGGCGAAGCTATCGGTCAGGCGCGTGGCGAACGCGTAGGCAGTATTGCCCCACAGATAGTGTTCGTGGCTGTTGACCACGTTTTCCTGGTAGGCAAAGGTCTTGACCGGGCACTCCGACGGGTCGTAGGGGGTGCGCAGCAAGAACCGTGGCACGGTAAGGCCGATGTAGCGGGCATCTTCGCTCTGGCGAAAGCTCTGCCACTTGGCAAACTGGGGGCCTTCGAAATGATCCTTGAGATCCTTCAGGTCGGGCAGCCCGGTAAAGCTTTCCAAGCCAAAGAACCCCGGCCCGGCAGCCGCGATAAACGGCGCATGGGCCATGCAAGCCACGCTGGAAACGTACTGCATCAGCTTGACATCCGGCGCGCTGGGCGAGAGGAAGTAGTTGGCAATGATGGCGCCTACCGGCTGGCCGCCAAACTGACCGTATTCGGCACTGTAGATGTGTTTATAGAGCCCGGACTGGTTGATTTCCGGCGAGTCTTCAAAATCATCCAACAGGTCCTGCCGCGCGACATTCAGCAGTTCGATCTTGATGTTCTCGCGAAAATTAGTGCGATCGACCAGCAACTGCAGGCCCTTCCACGCGGCTTCAAGCGCCTGGAAATCCGGGTGGTGGAGAATTTCGTCCATCTGCTGGCTGAGCTTGGCATCGATTTCGGCGATCATCCGATCGACCAGGCGTTTCTTGACCGGCTGACCGCTGTTGTGCGGTTTGACCAGCTCTTCGATAAACGCCGAGACCCCGCGCTTGGCGATGCCATACGCCTCGTCGTCAACCGTCAGCAGCGTCTGGGCAATAATGTTGTCAAGGATGCCGCCGTTGTCATCCGTTGATGTGGCCAGCGGTTTATGTTGTGCGCTCATCGTTCAGTGTCCTTTTCCTGAAAAAGTCATACGGTGGAACTGCCCAGCCCCAACTCGGCCAATACCCGTGCACGGGATTCATCATTGGCCAGGGCTTGCTCGATGGCCTTGCGAAAGCTCGGCGTATTCCCCAGTGGCCCCTTGAGTGCCATCAACGCTTCACGTAGCGTCATCAGCTTTTTCAGTTCGGGAATCTGCTCCACCAGGCTTGCGGGGTTGAAGTCCTGCATCGAATTGATCCGCACCTGTATGCCCAGCTCTTCAACGTCGGGCGCGTCCTGGAGGCGATTGGGCACGCTGAGCGTCAACTCCAGCGCTTGCTTGGCCAGCACCTCGTCCAGGGTGTTCTTGTCGATACTGATCGGCTTGCGGTCTTCCAGCTTGCGCAAGTCCTCACGCTGGGTGAAATCCCCCAGCACCAATAACTTCAACGGCAGTTCAACTTCTTCCTGTGCGTCTCCAACGGCAGGTTTGAAGGTGATGTTGATGCGTTCCTTGGGTGCTACCGAACCTTCTTTGGCCATGGTCTATCTCCTTTTTTTCGAGCGGCTCGAAAGCCTATTCAAGTACCGTTTCCAGGTCGAAGTGGCACAACCTGCGATGGGTATCTTCCTTGCGCTCCCGCACGGCATGGCTTTGTGGCAACAGGTCGCAGCAGCGATACAGCAACTGCGCCACCTGCAGCGCCAAGCCAGGCTCCCAACGGTCCAGCCCCGCCTGCTGCAGTTCATGATCCAACTGTTCAAGCTGGATTCTCGCCAGCTCGTACTTGCCGGCCAGTACACACAACCGGGCCTGGGCCAAACGCCAATGGAAGCGCGCTCGCTCGCCGCGAGCGGCATGCAGGCCCTGTCTGAGTTCCCCGACGGCCGCCTTGAGCCCGTCCTTGCGCAAGCGTGGCATGACGTCCTGCAACGCCCTCTCCCACGGTTCGGCGTCGGCATCGATCGATATCTGCGAGGGTGAGGTTCTTTGCAGATGGCGATTCACCTGCAGCGCAATCCAGTCGCGAGTCGCGGCATCCGCAAACGGAGCGCCGTCGTGAAAGCAGAACCCGAGGAGGTTCGGCAGGCGTTGCAACAACAGGGCGAGGCTGACTTCCACCTCGGACATAGCCAGATGAGCCTGCAGCGCCTCGAGGCACTCCCACTGCATGCGCAAACCGTCGAACCAGAACATCGCACTGGCCAGGCTCGCTTCAAGCTCAAGCACCAGATCGGCGTAATGGCCTCGGGCAAAACGCTCCTGGTAACGGTTGAGCTTGTCGGATGTGGGGCCACGCAGGCTGGTGATCCCTGCACTGTCGGCGTCGGGGTAACTGACCAGGGGCAGCCAGGCCAGCGTACGGCCCAGGCGCAACGCGCGCAGGTCTGTAGCGTCCTGGCGCAGCCACCAGGTACACAATGGGCGAGCCTGGTCCTGCAGGGTGCGAAGTCGCTTATGTGCGTCTTTTTCGTTATCGATAGCAGCTTCCGGCTTGAGCAATTGAGTCGCTGCCTGCTTGACCTGTGCAACGACCGCCGTCACACCGGCCGGCTCGGGACCGCATTGCGCCGTGCGCGCCAGGCGCTCTGATAATTGCCTGCGAATCGGCAGAAGGAGTGGCGCGTCGCTTCCCAGGCATGCGCTCCAGCATTCATCCAGGCTGGAAAGGTGTTCAAGGATGGCTTGGAACAGGGGTTGCTGATCCGCGATTGCAAGGGTTTGCGCAAACAAGGGCTCAAGGCGCAGCACCAGCCAGCCGAAAGCTGCGCCACGGGTACGCATCTTGGCGGGGTGGACAGCCGCCCAATGCTGTTCGCAAAGATGACGCAGCAGGCCCAGGCCTGCCAGCAAACCAGGAAAAGATTCACGCTGGTACAACGCCCAGGTCAACCATGCCGCGACCCGCAAATCCTTGGAATGCTGACGCAGCACGCCTTCGCTGATGACCCTGACGAGCTGCCAGTCTGGCTGGCTGCCGCCGTGGATCGATTGGGCCTTGGCCAGCTCGGTTTCAAGGGCTTCATATTCGCTGGAGAAGCGCACTTCACTGCCGGCATAACTTGCGTCTGAACATGGCGTTCGGGCGACCTCAAGGTAATAAGCGCAAAGCGTGTCTGAGTAAATCATTTTTAACCGCGCACGATTATCCAAGATAGGACCGGCGAACTAACTGCGTATTGGCTGCGCACCAGTAAGCCATGAAGCTTCGTGAAAAACGTAACGAAGCGAGCGAACATTAGTCACGCAAAAAACATTCAGCAAGCAACATGCGCCTACTTAAGGAATTTCCTACAATCACCATAAAACCTGGCCTGCGCAGCAATTTGCGCAGTTTAATCCGTTGCAAAACACCCTGACTGCTCGCGCTTCATTGATTAGAGCGGCTCAAACATAACAGGCAACTAATTGCGCACTTAAGCGCAAATACAAGCCATTAATATCGCTCCCGCCTCCCCGCAACTTATAAAATACAAGCACACGCCACATCGAACCCCTTATTTCATTGGAGTTCAAACTTTCAGGCACGCTTCTTGTTATAGGGGTTTTGCCCATCCGGCCCGTCGCCGAATGGAACTCCCGATCAATAAGGCAAGGAAACCCGACATGCCAACACCCGCGTATCTTTCTATTACCGGTGTCAAGCAAGGTTTGATAACGGCAGGCACTTTTACCCAGGACTCGGTAGGTGGCATTTACCAGGAAGGTCATGAGGACCAGATTCTCGTGCAGGCGTTTGCTCACCAGGTAATCATTCCCCGCGACCCGCAGTCGGGCCAACCCACGGGGCAGAGGGTGCATAAACCGTTGATGATCAGCAAGGTCTTCGACAAGTCATCGCCGTTGCTCTTCAGCGCCCTCACCAGCGGCGAAGAGGTCAAGTGCCGACTGGAGTGGCTGCGGACCTCAGCGGCAGGCACGCAGGAGCACTACTTCACCATCGAACTCGAAGGGGCGACCATCGTCGACATCCAGTCGCGCATGCCCAATTGCCAGGACCCGGACAACGCGCATTTCACCCACCTCGAAGACGTCTACTTCAGCTATCGCAAGATCACTTGGACACATGAGGTCTCCGGTACATCCGGCTCGGACGACTGGCGCAGCCCGGCGGCCGGCTGACCCGGCCTGATGCGCAAACGGCTGCCAGGGACGGCGCCGTTTCTGCGCGACACTCAGACCATCGCCAGGGGGTGCTTGCGCTTGGGCGCGCCGAACACCCGGTCGATGGCCTCCAGATCGTGTTCATCCAGCACCAGGTTCGCGGCGCTGGCGTTAAGGCGCACGTGTTCGGGCGTCACGGCCTTGGGGATGGCAATCACCCCCTCCTGGCGCAACACCCACGCCAAGGCCACCTGGGCAGGCGTGACCTCATGAAGGTGAGCGATGTGCTTGAGCGTCTGGCTGGATAGCAGCCCACCCCCCTGGGCAATCGGACAATAAGCCATCAATGGCAAGTGATGCTGTTGCCACCATGGCAGCAGGTCGAATTCGATACCGCGCTCTTCAATGTTGTAGAGCACCTGGTTGGTGGCGCAGGCCGGGGAAGCAAGTTCCTGCAGGTCGGCGACATCGAAATTGGACACGCCCCAGCGGCCGATTTTGCCGGCTTCGCGCAGCCGCTCGAAGGCCTCGACCGTTTCTTCAAGCGGATACTGGCCGCGCCAATGCAGCAGATACAGATCGATGTAATCAGTCCCCAAGCGCCGGAGGCTGGCCTCGCAAGCACGGGGGACACCCTTGTGGCTGGCGTTATGGGGGTAGACCTTGCTCACCAGGAACACCTGGTCACGCTTGCCGCGAATGGCCTCACCGACCACCTCCTCGGCCCCCCCTTCGCCGTACATTTCGGCGGTATCGATCAGGGTCATGCCCTCGTCGATCCCCAGTTGCAACGCGGCGACTTCGGCGCGGCGCTGGTCGGGGTTCTCGCCCATGCGCCAGGTTCCCTGGCCGATGACAGGGACGGGAACGCCGGCCAGATCAATGGTTCGCATGACAATCTCCTGATGAGTTCGCGGGTTAACAGTGTGGCATTGGCCGGACAAAAGGGTTCAATCGAAGTATGGTTGCCCTTTGCCAAGCTGCCAGGAAGGACCTGCAATGCTGTTTGTCGTGATGCTCGGGGGCAAGCACCCACGCGCCCGGATCGAAGTCCATGATGTGGTATTCGCCGTGGCGGATACGTTGGAAGGCACTTACCCGCAATTGCGCGACGCCTGGTTTGGCAGCCCCAAGGGTGTGCATATCGATGCCTGGATGGCCGTGGAGGGTGTCGATGGCTGGACAGTCGAGCTCAGCCCCCTGGCACCCCAGGCCGGGGCGCAACATCTGTATTTCATCAACCTGGGCGGCTATGAAGCCCACAGCTTTGGCGAAGCCCATCACTACCTGCTGGTGGTCGCGCCCAACAAACAGGCAGCCAAAGCCAAGGGTCAGCAGCAGATGCTGCGCCATTGGTCCCAGGCTCACACCGACGGGGTATTGGATATCGATGACTGCCTCCCCATCGACCTGGTGGACGGCCGCTATGTCCACCTTGTGCAGGGGCCGCACCGGCCAATCGTGCAGCAGAACGACTATATCGTGCTGCCCTGATCGCCGTGCTGGCTCACCTAAGGACGTGCACTGCAACTGCCGGAGCTCTCACCCAAGGTCGATGGGCTACGCGACTCGCGATCACCAACTGCCGGACGCCCCACCGCCGCCGCTGGAACCGCCACCCCCCGACGAACTGCTGCTGGAACTTGAGCTGCTGGCGCTCGAACCGGAACCGCTGCCCGAGCTCGATCCCGACCCAACGCTGGCCTTGCCAAAGATAAACAGCGCCACGAATGAGGCAATCGGGATCGCAAACAGCCAGCCATCACGCCCGCGCTCGAACAGCAAGCCCGCCGCCACGTACACCGCCACCGCCGCCAGCGCTCGCGCAACACATCCCACGCGGCTGCGTTTCCAGGCCTCTTTCATGATGACAAACAGGATCAGGTACATCCCCAGCACCACCAATGCGCCCAGGGGAAACGCCAGCCAGTGGATGAAATCGACATCCACGTAACGATCCGTCACCACCAGCCCGGCAATGTAGGCCAGCAGGCCCAGCACGCCATAAAACACCGTGCGCGCCATCCACAATGCACCGAATGTGGCACCGCCGATCAGCAGGGTCAGCGGTAACAACAGTAGGTACACCGGCCAATCCCGACCACCGGCGAACACCGCCAGCAGCACCGTCACCGCAACCGCGACCACCAGCGCCCGGCGCCAGGGCAGCTTGCCGGCGCTGATCAACACGCCGCCGATGGCGCCCACGATGAACGCCAGCAATACCGCGATTGCCGGAGGCGGCAGCCCCGGGCTGGCCACCTTCGGCAGGTCGCCCCCCTCGACCAGCACGCTGAGGTCGTCCACACCCTGTTGGATACCCCTCGCGTAGTCGCCCTGGCGAAACGCCGGGGTGATGTGTTCTTCGATGATGCGGTGGGCCAACAGGTCGGTGACGGTACCTTCCAGGCCATACCCCACTTCGATGCGCACCTTGCGATCATCCTTGGCCACCAGCAACAGGATGCCGTCGTTGACGTCCTTGCGCCCCAGCTTCCAGGAGCGGAACAGTTGGTTGGTGAAGTCTTCGAGGCTGTCGCGGCCGGTGCTGGGTACCAGCAACACGGCTATCTGCGCGCCCTTGCGTTGTTCGAGGGCCGCGAGCTGGTCGGTCAGGCGGCGGATGGCCGTCGCATCGAGGGTATTGGTCAGGTCGATCACGCGCTGGTCCAGCGCGACCTTGATCGGGCTCGCAGGTGCCGTGTCGGCCTGGGCGGTGCTGATCAACAGGGTGACAGCCAGCAGGGCCAGCAGACTCAAGGCGGATCGCCGCAACCACAGCATCATGTTTTGTTACCTGAAGTGTCTTCCTTGGGCTGCCGACTTTACCCTATCGGCGCTAGACCGGGTGCAGCCCATGGCGTTGAGGCCCCAAATGAACCTGTCGGTACTCGGCACGCCTACACCGGAATCGCGTACACCGTGCCTTGCATGATCGGCTCCACACGCCCGGTCAACAGCACACCACCCTGCCCGTCCCACTGCACGGTGAGCGTGCCGCCGTCGCAGTGCACTTCAACCGTATCGTCCAGCAAACCACGGCGGATACCATTTACCACCGACCCGCAGCAGCACGACCCGGAACCCAGCGGTACACCGCCGCCCCGCTCCCAGATGCGCAGGCGGATATGGCGGCGATCCAGTACCTGGACAAAATGAACATTGGTCCTGGCCGGGAATAACGGGTGAACTTCCAGGGCGGGGCCCAGCGCTTCGACGTCGACGGCAGCGATATCCTCGACAAAGAACGTGCAGTGTGGATTCCCCATGCTGCACGCGGCCGGGCTGCCTTTGATCGGCAAGGTTCGGGTATCCAGCGGCTCGGCGAGCGGCACTGCGGCCCAGTCCAGCGATGGCGCGCCCATATTGACCGACACCCGCTGCCCCGCCACCCGCACGCACGTCAGCAACCCGCGCTCAGTGCGCAATACGATCGAATCGGTGCCGGTTTCCTGCATCAAGCGGTCGGCCACCCCCCGAGTGGCACTGCCACAGGCCTCAAGGGGCGTGCCATTGGGGTTCCAGAACTTGATACGCGCAGCGGCATCGGCGCAGTCGAGCACCACGGCCAGTTGGTTGAAACCGATACCGGTGTGGCGATTGCCCAGGCAGCGGGCAACCTGCGCGGTGATCGGGTCGTCCTGGCCACGGCGGTCGATGATGATGAAATCATCGCCATGAGCATGCATTTTCACGAACGGCAAGGTCATGCTGGGCTCCTAGGGTCGACCGGTGGGTGAACAGGAGGATACCCTGAACCGGCCCTCCAGACTTATCGAGACCGAACCATGCTTATCGTCTTCAGCGGCCTTCCCGGAACCGGAAAGACCACCATCGCCCGTGAACTCGCGCGCCAGACTCGCGCGGTTTACCTGCGCATCGACGTGATCGAGCAGGCGATTCGCAATGCCGGCGTGCTGGCGGCAGATGTGGGCGCGAGCGGCTATGGGGTAGCCAATGCGCTGGCGCTGAGTCATCTGCAACTGGGTCATACGGTGATAGCCGATTGCGTGAATCCGGTCCGGGAAAGCCGATCTGCATGGGCGAACGTGGCCACGCAGGCTAGCGTGGACGTGCTCGACATCCAGGTGATCTGCTCTGACCCACAGGTCCATCAACGCCGCGTGGAAACCCGCGCAGGCGACATCGCCGGCCTGGTTCCGCCCACCTGGCAGTCGGTCCTGGACCATGAGTATGAGGCTTGGGATGAAGCGCCATGGACCCTCGACACGGCGCTGCTGACGGTGAACCAGGCCGTCACCCTGGTGATTGCGCGCCTCGCGTCTACAGGGCTTGGGAACCCATAGCCTTCATCAACACCAGATCGCGCCCGTAGATATCCGGCGCATACACCAGCCCGCCCTGGCGATCCACTTCCACCGTCCAGTAGCCCAGTAACACCGGCACCGGCGTGGCCAGTCGGAATTCATGGGTCACACCCGTGGCCAGCAATTCATCGGTGCGAGCACGTTCCGCCGGCGTCACCAGCAGGTCGCGCAGCAGCAGCGGTTGCTCGACCCGCACACAACCGGAGCTGAACGCGCGCGGGCCTTTGGTGAACAGTGGCTGGCTGGGGGTGTCGTGCAGGTACACCGAATACGGGTTGGGGAAGCGCATCACGATCTTGCCCAACGGGTTGCGCGGGCCGGCTTCCTGGCGCAGCAGGATGTTGCCGGGGCGTGCCCAGTCGATCTGTTCGGGGGCCAGCGGGTGGCCTTCGGCGTCGAGCACTTGCAGGTTCTGCTGGCGCAGGTACTCGGGGTTGAGCCGAATCGCCGGGAGTTTGTCCTCACGCATGATGGTCGGCGGGATGGTCCAAGTGGGGTTGAGGGTCAGCCGGGTGATGCGCGATTTGAGCAGCGGTGTCTGGCGCTCGGCACGCCCGACTTGCAGGCGGGTTTGCCACACGGGAATGCCGCTCTGGTAAACGCTCAGTTGTGCGGCGGCCACGTTGACCAGCACGCCCTCGGGTTCCAGGTCCTGGCTCAGCCAGCGAAAGCGCTCCAGGTTGATGCGCAATTGTTCGCGACGAATCGCTGGGCTGATATTGAGTTCGGCCACGGTGCCCGCGCCAATCACGCCATCGGATTGCAAGGAGTGGCTGAGCTGGAAGGCTTTGACGGCCGTGACCAGTTCATCCCGGTATTGCCTGCCGTTGCCGGCGGGAGCCTGGGCCAGGTAGCCGCCGCTGTATAAGCGCCGCGCCAATTCTGGAACCCGTGGGTCTTCCATGCCGGGGCGCAGCAACGGGCCGCTGGCGACCGCTTCCCAGTGCGGCAACGGTTGTTGGCGCGCCGTGGAGTAAACATTGCGCAGGCTGCGATACAAGTCGGCGCTGGGACGGGCCTGGTCAAACGCCTGGGCCATATCGTGCAGGCCGGTGGCGGCAAACCCCAGCACTTCGGTGTTGGGGTCACGGGCGGGAGGCTGGGCATGCCACAGCGGTTCGAAGCGCGATTGTTGCAGGCGCCCGTAGTGCAGGTCTTGCAAGGCTTGCAGGTACTGGCGGCTGGTGTCGATATCGTTGCACAGCACGTTCGCCGTGGCATTCGCCGGGGGCAGGCTATAGTGGGTGGGGTCCAGGCCGTCATCGGCCAGCATCAGCAACTGAGATTGCAGGGCCTGGCGGCGTTCGTCGGCGGACCACAGCGGTACATCACCCTGCTGCTGGTAGAACGCCTGCAGGCGCGATTGCGCGGCGGCGTCGATCCGGGGGGCAAGTTCGGGGCAAACCCCAGGCAACTGCGCAAGGGCCTGCTGTATGGGGGCCGAGTTGACCGGACTGGGCGCCGTCACTGGCAATGAATCCACCATCAGCGCGTCGGCTGTCGCGACCAATGGTGCAACGAGCAAGCAAATGCTCACGTAATATGCGTGTTTTTTGAACAATGGCTTTGCTCCAATCCACAGCGGGGGGATGTACTGTAGATGCTGACTTTTATGTGCCGTCTCGGCCTTATCACTGTGAGCCTGGCAATGTTGAGCAGTGTTGCGCTCGCCGCCAATGGCAATCCTCCTTCCTTGTATAGCAGCCTGGCGCGCTCGGCTCCAGAACTCAATCCCACTGTGCTGAAAAGCGCCCTGAGCGCCGTGCAGTGCGCGGTCAATAATGGCGAGGAACGTTCCGAGCGCCTGGCTGTGATTGACTATTCCCAACCTTCGACCGCCCGTCGGCTGTGGATCTTCGACTTGCGCAAGAAAACCCTGGTGCTGCGCGACCTGGTGGCCCATGGCGCGAAGTCCGGGGAAAACTTCGCCACCCAATTTTCCAATCGCGAGGGCAGCCACCAGTCCAGCCTGGGGCTGTTCCGCACCCAGGAAAGTTACCTCGGCACCCATGGCTACTCGCTGCGCATGGATGGCCTGGAGCCGGGCTTCAATGACCAGGCCCGCGACCGCGCGCTGGTGATTCATGCCGCCGACTACGTAAGCCCGCTGTGGAGCAAGCGCGAAGGCCGTATCGGCCGCAGCCAGGGGTGCCCGGCAGTGCGCCCGCAGGTAGCACGCCAGGTCGTGGATAAACTCAAGGACGGTCAGTTCATGTTCTCGTGGTATCCCGACCAGCGCTGGTTGAAGTCCTCGACGTACCTCAACTGTAAACCCCAACAGGTGGCAAGTAGTCGTACAATCCGTGGCGGCTAACCTGTCCCACCGATAAAAGAGAGCGTCGCATGCTGCTACATAAGTCCACCTGGATCGAGATCGAGCAGTTCCTGGAGCGCAGTCGCACGGTAGTGATCCCCATCGGCTCCAACGAGCAGCACGGCCCCACGGGCCTGCTCGGCACCGACTGGATGTGCCCGGAGATCATCGCCCATCAAGCGCAAGAGAACGCCGACATCCTGATCGGCCCGACCTTCAATATCGGCATGGCCCAGCACCACCTGGGCTTCCCCGGCACCATCTCTCTGCGCCCTTCCACCTTTATTGCCGCGATTGGCGACTGGGTGCGCTCGCTGGCCGGGCATGGTTTCGAGAAGATCCTGTTCCTCAACGGCCACGGCGGCAATATCGCCACGATTGAAGCGGCCTTTTCCGAGCTGTACGCCGAAGCCAGCTACGCCCGCCGCCCGGCCGGGTTCGCGCTGAAGCTGGTGAACTGGTGGGACCTGGAAGGCGTCAACGACCTGGCCCATCGGCAGTTCCCGGTAGGTCATGGCAGCCATGCCACGCCGTCGGAAATTGCGGTGACGCAGTGGGCTTATCCGGAGTCGATCAAGACTGCCGCGTATTCGCCGCAGATCGCCAATACCGGGCCGATCCGTGAAGCACTGGACTTCCGCGCCCGCTTCCCCGACGGGCGCATGGGTTCCGACCCGGCCCTGGCGACGGTGGAGAAAGGCGCAGAATTGGTGGCGTTGGCGGCTCAAGGGCTGGTCAAGACGGTCGACAGCTTCAGCCACGAAGCAAAACCCTAGGCGTTACATCAATCAGACTGCGGGAGGGGGCAACCCCCTCCCACGCAAGGTCTTGCGTGATCAGTGATTACTGGCATTCCTTGGCGGCCAGTTCGAGGCGCGAAGGGGTGATGGTCGACGCCAACGGCTTGCGCTCATACAGGAACACCTTGGTGCTGTCCTGGGACTTGTAGGCTTCCAGCACATCATCGGCGGCGATCTTGCTGGTCAGCACCACCTTGGCGTGGCGCGAGTTCTGCGTCACGGTCGAGGTGATGTCGTGCTTTTCAAGCTTGGGCAATACACATTGCACATAGCCTTCGGGGGTTTTGGCGGTTTGCAGGGTCAAGCTCGGCGAATTCGGCGCGGAGACACAACCGGCCAGCAACAAAGAAGCGACAGCCAGAACCGGTACAAAAAAAGAGCGCATACAAAATCCTGAAAAATAGAAAAGGAAAAATTTACATCAACCTGCTTGGACCAGCGCCTTGAGCGATGCATCAAACTGCTTCAAGGCATCTTGTTGCACATCTCGCTGCTGCTCGATCTGCGCCGCAATCTCCGGCGCGGCCTTGTCATGCACCCACACCGACGGCACTTGCTTGTGCACCGAACCTTCGGCCTTGGCGATGTATTGCAGGTTCGCATCATAGAACCGCGCAATAAACCGCGCCTCGACCTGGTCGTTTTGCTGGGTCAGCAACTGGTTATGGGTATCGAGCATCACCACCACATCAGGATGAGCCTGCACCAAGGCATCCAGGCTGTCGTAGAACGTCACCGACAGGAAGGTACCTTGCAGCGAGTTCATCAACCAGTCGATCGCCAGTTCAGGGTCGGAGCTGTTAACGAACGCCTCGCGGATACGTGCATCAAGGCTGCCCTTGGCACCGTTCATGGCCATCGTGTGGTAGCGCTCAAGGTAGTTGAGGTTGTCGAGCGTATTTTCGCTGTACAGCACCCCAACCGACTGCGTGCGGCGCAGAGAGTCTACGCTAGCGTCGATAGGTAGCAAATGGCTGCTACGCAGGTCATCGGCAATTGCCGGGGTGGTCATGCCCACAACCCCCAGCATCAGGGTCATCATAGCCAGCTGGATAAACGTCCTCATCGCGCGATTTCCTTGAACGGCGTGTCGATGGGGATGATTTTCCGCTTTTCATGAAAAAACAGAACTTGCGATCTTCGATGGTGACTATCATCTGAACCGATAGTGCTGAACATAAAATTTATAAGGACCATGCCATGAAGCCCCACCAGAAAACCTTCGACCGGATCCGCGATGCCGTATTGCCGGAGTTTCGCGATCGGGTCGCCGATTACCTGGTTGACTATGAACAGGTGCTGCAGAACCCGATGGCCGACCCGGACCACGTCTATGCCAGTGCCCAGCAGCTACGCGGTTACCTGCGCGGCTTGAACACCACGCGGGTCCTGGGCATGGCCGATTGGGAAGAGTTGGACCGCCGCGTGGCGCAGGAATGGCCTAAAGCACGGGTCTTGGCAGATTGACCCAGGCTTGCACCGAGGGGCGCTGCCACTGGCGCCGGGCATAGTCCACCAACTCGGCAGGTACGCTGTCACCGTTGAGGATCAGGCGGTTGAGCATCACTGCAAGGTCTACGTCGGCAATCGACCACTCCCCGAACAAGTACGGCGGGTTCCCCGCCAACAACACCTGCGCCGCGTCGATCAACTTGCGCGCGGCGGCTTCGGCCGGCGCTGACAACGGCGGCATCGCTTGCCCGTAGAACACCACCAGCGTCGAACGCTCCTGGCGAATCGGCAGCAAATCGCTGCGCAACCACGCCTGCACCTGCCGCGCCCTCGCCCGCTGCTTGGGATCAGCCGGGTAGACCGGCGTCTCGGGGTAAGCCTGCTCCAGGTACTCGCTGATCGCGGACGATTCCGACAAGGCAAAGTCGCCCTCCACCAGGGTCGGCACCCGTTGGGTCACAGACAACTGGGCAAAGTCCTCCGCCTGGTTGTGCCCGGCGTCCAGGTCGAGGGTGACCATGTCGAAGGCCAGGCCTTTTTCGCGCAGGGTGACAAACACCGACATCGCATAGGGGCTGGTGAACAGCGAATCAACGTAAAGACGCAACGGACCTTGGCTCATGGGACGATCTCCTTGGATGAGCCCCCACGCTACGAGATGCGCCGCCATAAAGACAATGCAGGGTTTTTATGGGGGCATTCCCGACAGGAATAACAGCGCGACGGGCCGTCGATCAGCCGGCGAAACCACCGGCCTTGAGGAAGGCGTGCTCCGCGTCGGTGGTCTGCCTGGCCAGCACGTCATTGCGATGGGGAAAGCGCCCGAACCGCTCGATGATGGCGGCGTGCTCCTTGGCCCAGCGATAGGTGTTGGCATCCAGTGCCTGGTTCAGGGCCAGGGAGCGTTGCTGATCCTGCGGGTTTTCCGAGTGTTCAAACGGCAAGTAGCAGAACGCGCGCAACGCGGGTTCGATCAATTGATCCAGCCCCGTGTCGACGATGCGCTGGGCATACAGGCGCGCCAACGGGTCGGTGGCGAACATATGCGCGGTTCCCCGAAAGGCATTGCGCGGGTATTGATCGAGCAGGATCAGCAAGGCCAGGCCGCCCTCCGCTGTGTCCAGCCAGCCTTCCAGCTCGCGCCGGGCGGCTTGCAGGTGGGTGGCGCGGAACGTGTCGCCAAAGCTGGCATCGAAGGCCGCGTCCTTGGCGAACCAGCGCTTGGGGCCGGCTTGCTGCCAGAAAGCGATGACGGATTGCGGGGTGTGGATTACCGCGTTGTTGCGAGTACTCACGTTCAGCCTCTCCATTGCTTGTGTGCCTCACAGTGAACCAGAAGGACTGCGTGGCTGAAACCTTAACCGTCAGCAGCGCAGGCATTTGCGTTATAGGATAACATCCAGTTTTTTCGCCCGGCCCTGTGATTTCTGCTTATGACCGACACTGTTCCCCTGCGCCAACGCCTGCTCTCCATCGACGCCCTGCGCGGCCTGGTGATCCTGTTCATGCTCCTCGACCACGTACGCGAAACCTTCCTGTTGCACCGCCAGGTCACCGACCCGATGAGCCTCGACAGCACCGAGCCTGCACTGTTCGCGAGCCGCACCCTCGCCCATCTGTGCGCGCCGGTGTTCGTACTGCTCACCGGGCTGTCCGCCTGGTTGTACGGTCAGAAATACACGAGCCATCGCGATGTGTCAGCGTTCCTGTTCAAGCGTGGGCTGTTCCTGGTGGTGCTGGAATTTACCCTGGTCAACTTCGCCTGGACCTTCCAGCTGCTGCCCAGCGTGATCTATCTGCAGGTGATCTGGGCGATCGGCATCAGCATGATCGCCCTCGCCGCGCTGGTCTGGTTGCCGCGCCCGCTGTTGATCGCGCTGGCGCTAGTGATCATCGGCGGGCATAACCTGCTGGATGGGTTGCACTTCGATCCAGGCTCGGCGCTGCATGTTCCGTGGACGATCCTGCATGAGCGCAGTTGGATTGAAGTGTCCGACACCCTGCGCCTGCGCACGACCTACCCGGTGCTGCCGTGGATCGGTGTGATTGCCCTGGGTTACGGCCTGGGCCCGTGGTTTGCCAATGCCGCATTGCCGGCCGTGCGCCAGCGCCATTTGCTGTTCGGCGGTGTGGGTGCGCTGGCGGGGTTCGTGCTGTTGCGTGCGCTCAATGGCTATGGCGAAAAGCCCTGGCAGGTGTATGACAGCGGCATGCAGACGCTGATGAGCTTTTTCAACGTGACCAAGTACCCACCTTCGCTGCTGTTCCTGGTGTTGACGTTGGGGGTTGGGCTGTTGCTGTTGCTGGCGTTTGAACGCGCGGGGCATCGACGCTGGATCAACGTGTTAGCGGTGTTTGGTTGCGTGCCGATGTTCTTTTATCTGCTGCATCTTTATGTGCTGAAAGTGCTGTATATCGCCTGTGTGGTGCTGTTTGGCTTGAACCATGGCAACTACTTTGGCTTCGACAGTATCGGTGCGGTGTGGCTGATGGCGCTGGTATTACCCCTGGCGCTCTACCCGCCCGTGCGCTGGTTCGCCGGGCTCAAGGCCCGGCGCCGCGACCTGGCGTGGCTCAAATACCTCTGACCTGGCACCGATCCAAAGGTGGGAGGGGGCTTGCCCCCGATAGCCATGGGTATCTACGCAACTTTCAGACCTTGAGAACTCTCCCTGTGGCGAGCGGGCTTGCCCCGCGTTGGGCTGCGCAGCAGCCCCAAAACCTCAGGCCGCGGTCCATCTGAAACAGCGCGGTGATCTTAGTGGGGCTGCTGCGCAGCCCAACGCGGGGCAAGCCCGCTCGCCACAGCAAGGATCAGAATGCGCTGCGGAAGATCTCCTCGATCTGACGCTGATCAGCCCGTCGTGGGTTGGTCAGCCCACAGGCATCCTTCAATGCATTGGCCGCCAGCAGCGGGATATCCTGCAACTTGGCCCCCAGCTCACGCAGGCCCGCTGGGATTTCGACGTCCAGGGCCAATGTACGAATCGCGGCAATGGCAGCCTGGGCGCCCTCTTCCGCACAGCCCCCCTTGATGTCCGCGCCCAGTGCACGGCCGACATCGCTCAGGCGCTTGGCGCTGACGCTGGCATTGAAGCTTTGCACATGGGGCAGCAACACCGCGTTGCACACGCCGTGGGGCAGGTCGTACAGGCCGCCCAGTTGGTGAGCCATGGCATGCACGAACCCCAGGGAAGCATTGTTGAAGGCCATGCCGGCGAGGAACTGGGCATACGCCATGTTTTCCCGCGCGGCTTTGTCAGTACCGTCGCGTACGGCCAGGCGCAGGTTGGCGCTGATCAGCTCGATGGCCTTGATCGCGCAGGCGTCGGTGATCGGCGTAGCGGCCGTGGATACGTAGGCTTCGATGGCGTGGGTCAACGCATCCATGCCGGTGGCGGCGGTAAGCCCCTTGGGCATGCCGACCATCAGCGAAGGGTCGTTGACCGACAGCAGCGGCGTGACGTTGCGGTCGACGATGGCCATTTTCACGTGGCGGGTTTCGTCGGTGATGATGCAGAACCGGGTCATCTCGCTGGCGGTGCCGGCGGTGGTGTTGATGGCCACCAGTGGCAGTTGCGGCTTGCTGGATTGGTCGACCCCTTCATAGTCGCCGATATGCCCGCCGTTGGTGGCGCACAGGGCGATACCCTTGGCGCAGTCATGGGGCGAACCACCGCCCAGGGACACGACAAAATCGCAGGCACTTTGCTGCAACAGCGCCAGGCCTTTCTCGACGTTTTCCACATTGGGGTTGGGCTTGGCGCCATCGTAGATGACCGAGTCGATGTCCTGCATCGCCAGTTTCTCGGCGATCATGCTGGCCACGCCGGCCTTGGCCAAGCCGGCGTCGGTGACGATCAGGGCCTTGCGAAAACCGTAGTTGCGGATGGCAACCATCGCTTCGTCGAGGCAATCAGTGCCCATGATGTTGACGGCGGGAATGAAGAAGGTACTGCTCATGGCGAATCCTCAGAGGCGTTATGCCGACAGAATCCACTGAGAGCGCATGGTGCACCTTGACCAGGATCAACCCTCGCTCATGATAAAGTCTGCGTCCAGCCGATTTCGAGTAGACCCACCGCGATGAAGGATTTCCAGGATATTGACGCCCACCTTGAAGACTGGAGCGCGCTGCGCAGCACCATCGACTTCAGTGGGATTCTGATCGGCAACGGCGCCAGCCGGGCGATTTGGGAGGACTTTGCCTACGACTCGCTGTTCGAAAACGCCCGCACCGTCGAAGAAAAACCCCTGAGCCAATCCGAGCTGAGTGTGTTCGACGCCCTGCAAACCCGCAGCTTCGAACAGGCCCTGGGCGCCTTGAAAACCACCAGCCGGGTCAACAAGGCCCTGGCCGTCAGCTCGGCGGCGCCGCGCAATCGCTATTACGCAATCAAGGAAGCGCTGATCAACACCATCCACGCCGTGCACATCCCATGGCGCCTGGTGCAGCCGTCGACGCTGGCGACGATCAACGCCGAGCTGGCCACCTACCCCACGGTCTTCACCAGCAACTACGACCTGCTCAACTACTGGGCGATCCTGCACACGCCGGGCATCGACGACCTGTTCCGCAGCGCCGACGCCAGCTTCGACCTGCGCAATACCCGCACCGATGCCCCGCGCATCCTCTACCTGCACGGCGGCCTGCACCTGGTGCGCAACCTCGACGGCACCGCGCGCAAATTGCCGAGCACCGACAGCACCCTGCTCAGCAGTTTCGCGATCAACAACACGATCAAGACCCTGGACGATGTGCCGTTGTTTGTCAGCGAAGGCAAGGTGCAAGAGAAGCTCAAGACCATCCGCAGTTCGGATTACCTGTCGTTCTGCTATGAGCAGTTGCTCACCCATGCCGGCGCGCTGTGCATCTTCGGCCACGACCTGGGGCCGCAGGATAAACACCTGGTGGATGCGATTCGCCAGGCCAGCCCGACCACTCTGGCGATCTCGGTGTCGGGACGCAGCGACGGGTTCATTCGCCAGCAGAAGCGGCGGTATTCGGAGTTGTTTGACGGCAGCGGCGTGGAGCTGAAGTTTTTTGCGGCGCGCACGCATCCGTTGGGTCATCCAGCACTGTCGGTACCGGTGGAACGCTGAGCAACCTATGGGAGGAAGCTGGCCCCCCGCCCACATTGATCGCCTTTCAAGCCGTCAGCGCGGTCACTCTTCAGCGCTGTGCACCACCACCAACAACTGTGCCTGCACATCCCCCACCGAGCGAAGCCGATGGGGCTTCTGTGCATTGAAATGCAGGGCATCGCCCCGCTCCAGGATCACCCGTTCATTCATGAAGTCCACTTCCACCTGGCCTTCATGCACGAACAGGAATTCCTCCCCCACGTGTTCCTTGAAGGTCTTGTCGGTGAACTCCGCCGGCGGGTAAATGATGAAAGGCAACAGGCTGCGTTCACTGACCTGATGGGCCAGCACCGCATAACCCGGCGCGGTGTCGGGCCGCTCATGGCTGCGCACCAGGCTGTAACTGTCGAGACTGACGCTGTCTTCGCTGAACAGTTCTTCCACTTTCACGTTCAACGCCTTGGCCAGTTTCAACGCAGCGGCAATCGACGGTGTGTTGAGCCCGCGCTCGACTTTCGACAGATAACTCTTGGTCATCCCGGATTTTTCGGCCAGGGTTTCCAACGTCACGCCGAGTTTTTTTCTCAATAATTTCAAACGGATAGACATGCGCTGCGGTTAATCCATGCAGAAAGCGAAGAGCTGTGCTTGCTAATGACACAAAGTGTCATATAGCATCTTTAGTGTCATTTGCCTCACCCAACGACCTTGCGAGCAGCGGGGGACCAGCAAATCCGACGTCCATTGAACCACCCAAAGGACACCGATATGGCCAAGACATTAGCACTCCCCAAAGACCAACTGGTCAAGCAAGCGCTGATCCAGATGCAAAACACCCTGGCGGATAATACGTGGACCGACCGGCAAAAGCTGGCGCTCACATGTCGCATCCTCTTCGAATACGGCCACGACTCCGGCCTGGCCGGGCAGATCACCGCGCGCGGGCCCACGCCTGGCACCTATTACACCCAGCAACTGGGCCTGGGCTTTGACGAAATCACCGCGAGCAACCTGCTGCTGGTCAACGAAGACCTCGAGGTGCTGGAAGGCCACGGCATCCCCAACCCGGCCAACCGTTTTCACACCTGGGTCTACCGTGGAAGGCCGGATGTGAACTGCATCATTCACACCCACCCGACGTACATCGCCGCCCTGTCGATGCTGGAAGTGCCGCTGCAGGTATCCCATATGGACCTGTGCCCGCTGTACGAGGACTGCGCGTTCCTGGAAGCCTGGCCAGGGGTGCCGGTGGGCAATGAAGAAGGGGAAATCATCACCACGGCACTGGGTGACAAGCGCGCGATTTTGCTTTCGCACCACGGCCAGTTGTCGACCGGGGCAAATATCGAGGAAGCCTGCGTGATCGCGCAGTTGATCGAGCGTGCGGCCAAGTTGCAATTGCTGGCGATGGCCGCCGGCACCCTCAAGCCGATCCTGCCGGCATTGGGACGCGAGGCCCATGACTGGATCTCAAAGCCCAAGCGTCATGGCGCTGCGTTCAATTACTACGCCCGGCAGAACCTGCGCAAGCACGCCGACTGCCTGAATTGATTGCCCTTTTTCGACCGGAGACCTCCCATGTCCAGCCCAACCATTCACGGCATCATCGGCTACACCATCACCCCATTCAGCACCGACGGCCAACGCATTGACCTCGACGCCCTGGGCCGCTCCATCGACCGCCTGATCGCCAGCGGCGTGCATGCCATCGCGCCTTTGGGCAGCACCGGTGAAGGCGCTTATCTGAGCGAGGCCGAGTGGGACGAAGTCAGCGCCTACAGCCTGCAAAAAGTCGCCAGGCGCGTGCCCACGATTGTCAGCGTGTCCGACCTGACCACCGCCAAGGCCGTACGCCGCGCGCGTTACGCCGAGGCCCATGGCGCCGATGTGGTGATGGTGCTGCCGGCCTCGTACTGGAAACTCAGCGAGGCGGAAATCCTCGCCCACTACGCCACGATTGGCGACAGCATCGGTTTGCCGATCATGCTCTACAACAACCCGGCTACCAGCGGCACGGACATGTCGGTGGACTTGATCCTGCGCATTATCAAACAGGTCGCCAACGTCACCATGGTCAAGGAGAGCACCGGGGATATTCAGCGCATGCACCAGTTGCACCAGCGCAGCGACGTGCCGTTCTACAACGGCTGCAACCCGTTGGCACTGGAAGCCTTCGCGGCCGGGGCCAAGGGTTGGTGCACGGCGGCGCCAAACCTGATCCCGCAACTGAACCTGGATTTGTATGCGGCAGTGTTGGCCAATGACCTGGGCAAGGCGCGCGAACTGTTTTATCGGCAGTTGCCGTTGCTGGAGTTCATCCTCAAGGGCGGGTTGCCGGCGACGATCAAGGCCGGGTTGCGCTTGACCGGATTGGAGGTGGGTGATCCCCGCTTGCCGGTATTCCCGCTGGGCGAAGCCGGAATCGAACAGCTGAAAACATTGCTGCGCTGACGCCGCGATCCAATGAGGGAGGGGCTTGACCCAGTGCCAGTCAATTAAGAGATAGAACGAGCAAACCGTAACCTGTGGCGAGCGGGCTTGCCCCGCGTTGGGCTGCGAAGCGGCCCCAAAACCTGGCGATTTAATATGCCTGGATAAACGCGGTGGCCTTATTGGGGCTGCTTCGCAGCCCAACGCGGGGCAAGCCCGCTCGCCACAACAGGCCCGCTCGCCACGACAAGCGCGCTCACCACAACAAGCTCGCTCGTCACAGTTACAGTGTTCCTCCTCAACTGACTGGCAAGCCCCCTCCAACATTTTAAATAGAGACAAATGATAATGATTCTCGATAGAATTCACGACTTTTCCACGTCGTGCTTCGTCAAGAAGGATATCCATGTCTCGTCCCAAGCCCGACCCGTTGTCGGCCGATGCCTTTCGCGGGTTTTATGCAGACATTCTGTATTTCCTGCGCAAACGCACGGACAACGCCAGCGACGCGGCCGACATGACCCAGGATGTCTTTACTCAGTGGCTGGACTACCGCGACCGGGCCAAGGTCGAGCAGCCACGGGCGTTTCTGTTCCAGATGGCGCGCAACCTGCTGCGCGATCATTGGCGCAAACAGAAGGTACGACAAACCGTCCACGCCGATCAGGCCGAAAAGGATGCCGAGCCGGTCATTGACGAGCAGAACGACCCCATGGTCGCCGCACAACGCCTGCAACGCCTGGAACAGTTGAAAGAAGTCCTCGCCGAGCTCTCGCCGCGCAGGCGAGAAGCCCTTATGCTGCACCGCTTCGAAGGCCTGAGCCAGGTACAGATCGCCGAGCGCATGGGCATTTCGACCAGCATGGTGGAAAAGCACATCGCCTTTGCCCTGCTGCATTGCAAGCGACGCCTTCAACCCGACCTCGGCACGGAGCAGCCCGAATGAACCGCCTGAGCGACATCGACGCCCTGGACATCGAAGCGAGCGACGCCATCGATGCCCAAGCCGCCAGTTGGTTTGCACGCAACCGTAGCGATGCGGGGCGCGCCGACCGCAAGGCTTTTGCCGCCTGGCAAGCCGTGCCGGCCCACGCCCGCGCCTATGCCGAATTCGAGCAGCTGTGGGCGGACCTCGCCCAGTTGCAGCAACGGAGCAAACCCGTGGCGCTGCCCCCGCGCAAACCAGCCTTCTGGCGCCCGGCCCTGGCCGCCGCCGCCGCCGTGCTCTGTGCCGTACTGGCCACGCATCTGGGTGCACCGCGCGAGTTGTATCACAGCCAGGTCGCGGCCCACGCCAAGGGCGTGCGTACCCTGGACCTGCCCGATGGCAGCACCTTGTATATGAATGCCAACACCCGCCTGCGCGTCGACTTCACCGCCTACCAACGCATCATCCATTTGGACAAGGGCCAGTTGTATATCGAGGTCGCTGCTGACAAGGAACGGCCGTTGTTCGTACAAGCCGGCGAAGCGAATGTGCGGGTGGTGGGCACGGCTTTTGATGTGCGCCGCAGCCCGCAGCAACTGGTGGTCAGCGTCGCCCATGGCCAGGTCGCCTTCGAGCCGGACGCCAAAAACGCCGTCACCTTGCTCGGCGCCCAGCAACGCGCCATCTACCACTACGCCAAGGGCACCGTGCAGCAACAACCCCTCACGTCCGAAGACGTGGCCGACTGGCGCAGTGGACACCTGTCGTTCCGCAACCGCGAGCTGGCCAGCCTGATCGATGAACTGAGCCTTTACCGCCCGCAGGCACCGTTGCAGGTGAGCAATGCAGTGGCACACCTGAAGGTCTCGGGCAATCTCGATGTGAATGATCCAGACGCCTTACTCAATGCCCTGCCCGCCCTGCTGCCGGTAAAAGTCATGGCTTCAGCCGATGGCGTGATAAGCATTGAGCCGAGCAAATAATACAAAAACCGTACTTGAGAATATTTTGCATTTGCACGTGTGGTTTTTTTAGCCTGCCCCGTCTTCCTCCCGACTGTGTTTGATACGCACACCTTTTTGGCTATTTGGCCACCCGGGGGATTTCATGTTTCGCGCGCCTTGCCACGCTTCGCACCTGTTGCTTCAACCGACCCTGCTTGCCACCTGCCTGGCGTTCAGCCTCACTGCCCAGGCCGAGTCGTTCACGCTACACCTGCCGGCCCAGTCGCTGGCCACGTCACTGAGCGAGGTGGCGCAGCAGACGAAGATCCAGCTGCTGTTCGATGAAACACTGCTCAAGAACGTGCAGGCACAGGCCCTCAATGGTGACTTCACCCCGGAAGTGGCGATCCGCACCCTGCTGGCCCCTGGTGAGTTCACCCTGATCAAGGTCGGCACTACCTACGTCGTACGCCCCGATACGGGCAAGACTACCCAGAGCGGCGCGATCCAGCTGGACACCTTGAGCGTGATCGGCACGGGCAATGAAGTCGACTCCAGCACCGTGAACCGCTCCACCCTGAGCCAGGCCGACATCGACCGCTACCAAGCCAATAACATCCCCAGCCTGCTGCAGACCCTGCCTGGGGTCAGCCAGGGTGGCTCGCTGAAACCCGGTGGCCAGACCATCAACATCCGTGGTTTCGGCGATGCCGAGGATGTACCGATGACCGTCGACGGTGCCACCAAGAGCGGCTTCGAGCGCTACCAGCAAGGCACGGTATTTATCGAACCCGAGCTGATCAAAAGCATCGAGGTCGAGAAAGGCCCCAATTCGCCGTTTACCGGCAACGGCGGTTTTGGCGGCACGGTCAACATGACCACCAAGGACGCCCCGGACTTGCTCAAGGACGGTCGCAACAGCGGTGCGATGCTCAAGTACGGTTACTCCAGCAACGACCATGAACAGGTCTATAGCAGCGCCGTGTATGGCCGCACCGACGATGGCCGGTTCGATGCGCTGGCTTACCTGACCCAACGCGACGGTGGTGACATGAAGGTGGCCGCCAAGCTGCCCAATGAGAACAACCAGTACCCGATCAACCCCCAACGCCTGCCTAACACCGCCCAGGACGTGGACGGCAAGCTGTTCAAGGTCAATGCCCACTTCACCGATGAACACAGTCTCGGCCTGTCGTACTCGCGTTCCCACAGCAATCGCTGGACACCCTTTTCCGCCGCGAGCTACCCGACACCGCCGACCCAGGCCAACATCAACCGCTACGGCTACGAAGGCGCGTTGAAGCGCTTTCTGGCACACCGCGACACCGTCGACACCACCTGGTCGGGCAAGTATGAATACCAACCCTTGGACAACCCGCTGGTGGACTTGACCGTCAAGTACTCTCAGTCCAACACCGAGCAGACTGACGAGCGCGACGCCACGGCGTTTTTCCAGTTGGCCACGGGTGGGCGCAAGATGGACACGTCCTACACCGACAAGAACCTCGACATCCGTAACGTCAGCCTGTTTGACACCGGGCCGTTGCAGCATGCGGTGACTATCGGTGGGCAGTTGCGCAAGCACATCCGCGAAACCGAGATGTGGATGCCAGGCACCACCTACAACACGCCACGCTACAACTATGGGCACTTTCAACCGGGCTTCATGCCCCACGGCAAGGTGGATACCAACAGTTTCTTCATCCAGGACGCGGTGACCCTGGGCGATGTGACGATCACCCCGTCGCTGCGCTACGACCATGTACGCAATCGCGGCGAGGCCAACGATGCACCGTACTACAGCAACCCCGACCCCGCCGTCGGCCATGACTACAGCGACCGCACCTACACCGGCTGGTCGCCGCGCCTGGCGTTGTTCTGGACGGTGACCCCGAACGTCGGCCTGTTCGCCAACTGGAGCCAGACCTGGCGGGCGCCAGTGATCGACGAGCAATACGAAGTGCAGGGCCTGGGCAACCGCACAGCCACCAGCGTCGACCTCGACCCGGAGCGCATCACCTCGATCACCCTGGGTAACATCACCCGCTTCGACAACCTGATCGCCCAGGACGACAACCTGCAACTGCGCACCACTCTGTTCCACAACAAAGTCGAAGACGAAATCTTCAAGGCCACGGGCGTGGGCTGCCAGAACCAGGCCATCAACGGCGGCACAATTGCCAACGCTTGCCCACCGGGGGCGATGTCCAACTACCGCAATATCGGCGCGCTGACCATCAAGGGCTTCGAGTTCGAAACGATCTATAACTCCACCTACCTGTTCGGCTCGGCATCGTTCGCCTATGCCACCGGCCAACACGAGGGTGCCTATACCAACCCTTGGGGCCCGGATGTGGCGGCCCGCGATATTCCGCCGACCAAGTGGGTGCTGGTGGTGGGGACCCACATCCCGGCCTGGGATGCCCAGGTGGGGTGGACGGGGCAGTTCATCGGCGCAACCACTCGCCTGCCCAGCGACAAATACTCCGGCGGCCCCGGCAGCAGCGTCGGCGACTTGTTCTACGACCAGTATGGCAATAAGCGCTACAACACCCAGGGCCTGTTCGCGAAATGGGCACCGCAACAGGCTTACCTGAAAGGCACCGAGGTGAACTTCACCGTGGACAACCTGTTCAACAACAACTTCCGTCCGGCGCTGAGCGGTGATCGTGCCTACACCAAAGGGCGCGATGCCAAGATCAGCGTCACACGTTTCTTCTGAAGACTGGCACTGTAACTGTGGAGAGCGGGCCTGTTGTGAAGAGCGGGCCTGTTGTGGCGAGCGGGCTTGTTGTGG